>JBGPEF010000122.1:0-12068 GCA_041482675.1 Tepidisphaeraceae bacterium
CCGATTTAACAAATGAAACACAATGTAACGTTCCCGCGACCCCTCCCAGCCTCCAACCCTACAAAACGAACCCTTTCCTCTCGCAACCCACCTCAGCCCCATCCCCCTCACCCGCGGCCACCCCCCCCTTCCTACAGAACGAACCCATTTCCCCTCATCCCCTCCCAAAGAACCGTTTCCAACCAGTCCGGAACCGAAAAGTACCGCTTCGGAACCGGAAAGTACCGGTTTCCCCCCTGTTTACGGCCCTCGAAAGATCACAACTCCGCTCCAACACTACTCTTGCATCGCCACCCCCTCTAAATATTTTTCTCTTCCCAAAACCGGTCCCCAATTACTCCCCTTCACACTGCCAGTGCCTTCACCAGCGCCTCTACAAAGAAAAACTCCCCCCACATTACGCTCTCATCCACCCCCAGCCCCTTGTGAATGTGGTAGACGCCGCGCTTCAGGATCCCTTCCCAGTTTTTGTCGTCTGTAGCGAGGAAGGGGGGCTTGCAGAGGGTTTCGAGCGTGATCAACGCGAAATCGCGGTATGCGGCAGCGCGAGCGGGGTCCTTGGTGACGGTCGCCAAGGTGAGAAGGCCGGAGGCGGCGATGGCGGAAGCGGAGGAATCGGGCTGCGAACACACCAGGCCACCTTCGCGCGCGGCATCGAAATCCCAGGGAGCAATTCCGTCGTCGGACAACGTATGCTGCAGCCAAAAATCGGCGTTGGCCTCCGCGGTGGAAAGATACGGTGGAAACTCGGCGAGCTGGGCGCAGGTGGTAAAACCATAAAGCGACCAGGCCAGGCCGCGCGACCAGCAGGAATCGCCGCGCAAGCCCTGGTGGGTGGTTTGGCGGAGGAATTCGCCGGTCGCGGTGTTGAAGATTCCCTCATGTGCGGTGGAACCGTCGCCGCGAACGAGGACGCGCCGGGTGGTCAGGCAATGAGCCATCGCTCGACCATAGAGTTCGGAACGGTCCTGGTCTTTGAGGGAGCGATTCCCCTCCCGAGATGCGTAGAAGATGATCGGCACATTCATCATGATATCGATGAACAGCGACTCATCCGAAATGAACGACCGGAGGTATTGCCCCTTCTCCTTGAATCGCATCGCCAAAACCTGACCCGCCCGGATAACCACATCCTTCAGCCGCTGCTCCGCCCGGCCGTCGCGGACCGTCGCCTCATACCACCGTTTATAGGTGCCGTGATAGAAAATGAACCCCAAATCGTGTACGTCCCGGTCTTCCTTTCGCTCCTCCAGCCGGGCCGAGTATTCCTCGGCCTTCTTCCGCCAATAGCCCGGGTCGTCGGCCATGCCCGATTCGAGGAAAAGCCACATCATTCCCGGCAGAAAGCCATCGCACCACCGCGTCCAGGCCGGCTTGTCGTGCTTCCAGCGGCCGTGGTCGGTGTAGAGCGGATAGAACCCGGGATAAGCCTCAATCAGCCGGCGAACCTGGCGCTGGGCAAGATTAAGCGCATCGTGCAGAGGGGGTGTTGGGTTAGACTGATGCATACTGCTGACCCTGTGGAGAAACTGGCAGCAGAGTTTAGTAGACCATCACATCTGACGGAAGCCCGGATGGAACAGTCAACGCTGGCATCGCCCCAGTCCTCCCAAACTGAAGATCCGCAGTCGCGCGACTGGCAGCTTGCGCAAGAGGCGCAATCACGCTACATGTCGTTCCTCTCACACGACCTCCGCGGCAGCCTCAACGGGCTGGTGCTGATGGTGGAAGTCCTCAAGCGCGAGATCGAGGGGAAAAAGGGCAGCACCGATGAACTCCTGGCCGACCTGGCCATGATGAAGCGGGCCCTGGTGGATACGGTCGCGATGATGGAGCGGCATGTCCTGGCCGACCGGCTGCGGCGGGCAAAGGTGGAAATCAAGCACGAGCCGGTGACGCTGGCGGATGTAGTGAACGAGGCGATTGCCAGGGCATACCCGGCCGCGCGAACCAGGCCCAGTTTTCGAGTTGAGGTGCCCGATGAGGCACAGGTGAGCGGCGATAGGGATTTGATCAAGGCAGCGATCGTGGAGCTGGTGGATAATGTGGGCAGGCACTGCGGGCAATGTCGCGCCAAAATCTCCGCCCGAAAATTCGGCGGGGCATGGATGATCGAAGTGAATGACGACGGCCCGGGAATTCCCACGGAGCGGCTCGAGCAGTTCCTCGATCCCCTCAAGCGCGCCCAACTCAAGGAGCGGGGATTGGGTCTGAACCTGGTGCAGCTTATTGCGCGAGCGGTGGGCGGCCGATCCGAAGCCACGACCGACGATGCGGGGGGATCCACGTTCCAACTGTGGATTCCAACGGGCCAGCCAATCTGAGCGGCAATCTAAGCGGCCTGGCACCTCGGGCAGAAGTGGGTGGACCGGCCGCCGAGGACGATGCGGCTGATGGGGGTTTTGCAGCGGGGGCAGGGCTCACCCTCGCGGGCATACACGCGGTGCAAAAGTTGAAACCCTCCGCCTTCCCCGTCGGCATCGACGTAGTCGCGCAGCGAGCTGCCGCGATGATTGATAGCGCGGCGGAGAATCAGCTTGATGGCGCGGTTGAGCCGAAGGATCTGCGCGGGGCTGAGACGGTTGGCGGGGGTGGTGGGGTCAATGCGGCTATGGAAGAGCGACTCATCGGCGTAGATGTTGCCGATGCCGGCCAGGATGCTCTGATCGAGCAGCGCGGTCTTGATGGCGCGGCGGGTCCTGGCAAGTCGCTGTGCGAGCTGGTTGGGGCGGACCTTCAGCGGCTCGGGGCCGAGGTTGTTGTCATCTGCCTCACCATCGCACAGCCACCAGATGCCGCCAAAGCGCCGCGGATCACGGAAACGAAGCTGAGGGGAATTTGCGATTTGCGATTTGCGATTTGCGATTGAGGAAAGGTCGGCGATGAAGTGGGTGTGGGGCTGGATGGGGTTGCTGGCGGGCTCTATGGTGAGCCGGCCGGTCATGCCCAGATGAATGCACAGGGTCGCGTCCGAGTCGAGGCGGATGAGGATCTTCTTCCCGCGCCGATCGACGGCCCGCACGCGGCGGCCGCCCAGCAGACGCGGCAGATCAACCTCGCGCGGCTCGACAATGTCGGACCGCAGGTGCCGGATGCGCGAGAAGCGCTGGCCCACCAGGTGGGGCGCGAGTGTGCGGACGACGGTCTCGACTTCGGGCAGCTCCGGCATTGCAACTATTGGGTTAGAGGCGCATCCATAAAGATGACGAATGAATTGGAATGGCTAGAGTATATACGGTGCAAAGAAAGCGCGGCGAGAGTGAGGGCCGCCGCAACTGATGTGGAACACAACCCTCACCCCAACCCTCTTCCGGCGTACCGGAAGAGGGAGTAAAAGCGGGGGCGTGCAAGGAGTTTATATATGGAGTCGAAGATTGGCATTGTCCCACCCCAGGAAGTCGACCTTGGGGGCGAAGAGCTCGAGGCCGTGGAGAAGCTGCAAAAGAGCTACCACAACCTGAAGGCGGAGCTGGGGAAGGTCATCGTGGGGCAGGAGGCGGTGATCGAGGAGCTGTTGATCTCGCTGTTCTGCAAGGGACATGCGCTGCTGGTGGGCGTACCGGGACTGGCCAAGACGCTGCTCATCTCAACCCTGTCAAAGACCTTGGGGCTGAGCTTCAACCGTATTCAGTTCACGCCGGATTTGATGCCTTCGGACATCACCGGCACCGAAGTATTCGAAGAAGACCGGGCGACCGGGGGGCGGTCGATGCGGTTTGTGAAGGGGCCGATTTTCGCCAACGTGATCCTGGCGGACGAGATCAACCGCACTCCACCCAAGACGCAGGCCGCGCTGCTGGAGGCGATGCAGGAGCACCAGGTGACGGCCGGCGGCAAGATGCACCGGCTGCCGCAGCCCGTCTTCGTCCTGGCGACGCAGAACCCCATCGAGCAGGAAGGAACCTATCCGCTGCCCGAGGCGCAGCTGGACCGGTTCATGTTCAACATCAATGTGGGTTATCCGAGCGAGGAGGAAGAGTTCCAGATTGTGAGGCTAACCACACAGTCGCGAAAGATCGAGTTGTCGCACGTGCTCAGCGGCGAAGAGGTGTTGTCGCTACAGGAGATCGTGAGAAAGGTGCCGGTGGCCGATCACGTGATCCGCTATGCGCTCCAGTTCAGCCGGTTGACGCGGAGGACCGAGGGTGGATGTCCGGATTTTGTGAATGAATATGTCGGCTGGGGCGCCGGCCCGCGTGCCTCGCAGTACCTGATCCTGGCCGGCAAGGCGCGGGCCCTGCTCAAGGGCCGGTATCACGTCTCTACCGAAGACATCCGGCAAACCGCCCTCCCGGTGCTGCGGCACCGGATTGTGACCAACTTCAACGCCGAGGCCGAAGGGATCAAGAGCGACGCCATCGTGCGCAAGCTGATCGATCACATTCCACGCCAACAGTACGACGAATTGGACCGCAACATGGCCCGAGTGCTAAAGGAGCAGCCGGCGGCTAAGGCTGCCGGATGAGGAGATTGTGATGCCCGAAAATGAATTACCGGAGCGTCCTTCGTTCTATGAGTATGATTTGGACGTACAGCTCGCTTCGATGCTGAATGAGTATCAAAACGATCGAGAGCAATACTGGCTCGACCTATGTTCAAAGAGTGATTGGAGTGCACACGCGGCCCTGTTCCAACGAGCTGAGGCGTTTGCGGAGGTATTGCTCCGACAGACGGCGGAGCTGGTCTATACCCCTGCCTCGGATACGCCTCAGGAGTTGGAAGCGAAGCGACTCGAATACTGCAAAGAGTTAGATGAGAACCGTCGTGAATTTCTGCGAACTCTACAATTAAATTTTCCCGACCAAGTGGCTCGAGCTGCTCTTCACGACCTTTTCGAGGATGACTATGAGCGCCGTCCGGGCGACGACTCACCTTTAAAGCTTGTTTGGGAGCGTTTGTGTATTCATTTAGCCTGGCCAGCCGTCGAGACGAAAATCACATCGGGAGCGACGCGACTGATTCACCTAATGGGAGTCGTGACTCAGGGCGTGGTTACGGTATCGACAGCGGAGTTCCTGCGGAGTGTCAGCCGATGCTTTATGTGGGGATTCGACGATGAGTGCATCATTCTCTGCCGCAGTGCGATGGACCGGGCGTTTAGTGACCGCTTTCCGGACGAAAGGGATCTGGACAAGCGCATCAAAGCGGCTGAAGCATCTGGGAAGATCAGTCAGGAGATCGCGAAAGCCGCGCATGATGTCCGACTGCGCGGGAATAAGGCTGTGCACTACCAACTTGGCATGACAAAAGATGTCCTAGGAACGATTCGCGCGACCGTAGCGGTGATAGGAGCGCTCGGATAGCTGACTGCGTAGTGGGTGCCTAAAAATGAGGTTGGCCAAGACAGTCCGGAAATGCGATTGAGACGAAAGAATGGCGAGCATTTATGAGAAGCAGAGGCTTAAACCGAGCCAGCTAGTTATGGTTGCTCAAAGGCGATTTGCTGACGCGGAAGCTTTATGTGACACCGGAAAAAATGCGCATGCCAATGGTGCGCAGTATCTTTGCGGGTTTGTTATTGAGATGCTCCTGAAGGCACATCTGATGCGCAAGTACCCTTTAGTGGCCGGAAAGCTGCCGCACGAAAGGATGTCGGAAGATGAACAAAGGGTATGGAGCCTGATCTACCGTTCGCATGATCTGAACGAAATGTTGGACAGGCTCGGGCAGCTGGAGGCAAGCCTTGAGCCTCGAGGCAAGCGTGACGGTCGTCAGTACAGGCAATATCTGCGTCAGATTTGTAGTACGTGGACGATCTTTGCAAGGTATTCGCCGCTGAGCACTACAATGGCAGAGGCAAATGCGTTGTTGGAGCGAGTTCGGCTACTCAAGGAGGTGCTCAAATGATTGAACGAAAACTTCCTGCTCCGCTTAGGCGTCTCGTAAAGGCGCTGCGGACCGAGCTTTCTGCCGAAGTGGAAGCAGAGCGGATTCCGGGCTCCGACGATCTGCCTGATAGATTCCGTCTGGCGGTTGTTTCTCCCAAATTCAGAACGATGAAGCATCTTCGAAGACAGGACGTTGTTTGGAAGATTGTGGATCGGGTGCTGGATCCGGATGAGCAGTTGTCTCTCATATCCCTGATTCTTGCATTCAGTCCCAATGAATTGGAATCCGCCGGCAATCAGAAGAGGTAGCTCTTGTAATATGTCCACCATCGAACACCCCACCAATTATCGAAAGTATCTCGACCCCAAGACCCTGGCGCGGATTGCTTCGCTGGATTTGCGGGCAAGGTTGATCGTCGAGGGGTTGATGACGGGGATGCACCGATCGCCGTATCAGGGGATCTCCGTCGAGTTCGCGCAGCATCGGCCTTATGTGCAGGGGGATGACATCCGGCATATCGACTGGAAGGTTTACGGGAAGACCGACAAGATTTATCTGAAGCAATACCTGGAGGAGACCAACCTTCATTTGATTTGCATCGTGGATGCGAGCGAGTCGATGGGGTATGGGTCGGTGGGGGATAAGGATGCGATCTGGACCAAGTATGACCATGCGACGGCCATTGCGGCGTCGATGTCTTATATGGCGATTCAGCAGCAGGATTCGGTGGGGCTGGCGATTTTCGACAATGAGCTGAAACGGTTCTTCAAGCCCAGCAACTCGCCGGGGCAGTGGAAGATTATTACCCATGAGCTTTGCCTGATTCCCCGGCTGAAGAAGACCAATACGGGGAGGATTCTGGATCAACTGGCCGAGAAGCTGAATCATCGCAGCCTGGTGGTGCTGCTGTCGGACTTCTTTGATGACATCGAAAGCATCAAGAAGGGATTGCGGCATCTGAGGTACAAGAAGCACGAGGTCATGGCGTTTCAGATTCTCGATCCGCTGGAGATCGAATTTCCCTTTGAGGATGTGACGCTGTTTAAGGGGCTGGAGGAGATGGGGGAATTGCTGACCGAGCCCAGGGCGCTGCGGGATGGATATCTGGAGCAACTGCGGCTGGCGACGGAGCGTTTGAAAAAACTGTGCCGGGGAATGCACGTGGATTTTACGAGGATGAACACGGCCGACGCACTGGATGTGAGCCTGAGCGGGTTTTTGGCGACGAGGGCGGCCAGTATTAAGTGAATTCAAGATGAGCTTTATCACACCTGTATTTTTCTGGGCCGGGGCGGCGCTGATCAGCATTCCGCTGATCATTCACTTCCTCAATCGCCGGCGGTTCAAGCTGGTGCAGTGGGCGGCGATGGAATATCTGCTCCAGGCGCTGCGGAAGAATCGGCGGAGGATCAAATTCGAACAGATTCTGCTCCTGACGACGAGGTGCCTGATTCTGGCGCTGCTGGGATTGGCGCTGGCGCGGCCGCTGGGGTGTTCGGAAAGTTCGCTGGCGAATTTGATGGGAAGCAAGAGCGGTCTGCATGTGTTTGTGATCGATAACAGTTACTCGATGGCGTACGAGGCGGACCGGCAGGGGGCGCGGACGCACTTTGATCAGGCCAAGCTTCTGGTGAAACAGCAGATCGAGAAACTGGTTGCGGGTGGGGAGTCGGTGGCGATCATCGCGGCGGCGCGGCCGAAACTGGGCGAGGATGGCGCCCCCCAGAGCCAGTTGGTTTTCCGCAGCAGCTTCAACCTGGATGGCGCGCGAAGCGCGGTCGATGGGATTGAGCAGTCTTACAACGGGACGGATATTGCCGGGGCGTTGCAACTGGCGGCGGCGGTGGCGAAGGAGGAGCAGAAGCAGCCGCAGAAGTTCCTATATATATTGACGGACTGCACGCGCAGCGCGTGGGAGAACAATCAGGGGGATCAGCTCAAGCAGATTGGGCGGGAATTGGCCGGGCAATTTGGGTCGCGGGTGCGAATCAATGATCTGAGCAAGCCGGGTCAGTGGAACTATGGCGTGCTGGACATCAAGCCGGATGGCAGCCTGGTGACGACCAATTTCCACACGGATTTCCTGGCCGACATCAAGGGATTTGGCGCGGGTGGCGAGACGCTGGTGCAGTGGCAATGGGACAA
Source organism: Tepidisphaeraceae bacterium (assembly GCA_041482675.1). Classification (GTDB taxonomy): domain Bacteria; phylum Planctomycetota; class Phycisphaerae; order Tepidisphaerales; family Tepidisphaeraceae; genus JBGPEF01. The sequence goes on from JBGPEF010000122.1 coordinate 7,975, forward strand.
CACGCCGCTGGAGGGTGGGACGACGCTCAAGCCGGATACGGGGACGCAATTGCAGCGGCAGACGAAGGTGGATACGACCAAGGCGGGAGGCGGTCCGCACGTGATGACGGTGTCGCTGACGGGGGATGAGAAGCTGAAGATCGACAACACACGCAGCCGGGTTTTCGAAGTGGCGGCGGAGCTGAAGGTGCTGATCATCGAGGGTGAGCGGGGGACGAGTTTGCTGTCGGGGTCGGGGGCGTTTTTGGATCTGGCATTGGCCCCGAAGAAGGAGATCACGCCGCAGGGGAAGGTGCGGTCGGACAGTTATGTCGCGCCGGAGGTGATCAGCGATCTGGAGCTGGGCAACAAGGTGCTCAACGATTATCGCGCGGTGATTTTGAGCAATGTGGCATCGCTCAGTCCAGCGCAGGCCGATCAGGTGCAGAAGTTCGTGGAAGCGGGTGGGACATTCATGACATTCATGGGCGAGCAGGTGAATCCGGACCAGTACAACGCGCTGCTGCTGCCCAGAAAGTTATTGCCGGGAAAACTGGTAGCGCGGAAGACGACGCCCGATCCGAAAGGATTCACTCTGGATTTCAAGCCCAATGCGCCGCTGCATCCGGTGTTGAACATTTTCCGGGGCGAGGAGAATTCGGGATTGGATACAGCGCCGATTTACACCTACTACCAGGTGGAAGTTGCGCCGGATGCAAAGGCCGAGGTGGTGCTGAATTTTGTGGCGGGGGACAAGGAGACCAACGACCCGGCCATTACCATTCATCCTATGGGCAGGGGGCGGGTGGTGATGGTGGCGACGACGGCCAATGGGGAGTGGAACAATCTGCCGCCCAAGCCGGCGTATGTGGCGCTGATTCATGAATTGCTGGCGGGGACGGTGGATGTGGGGGACAAGTGGATGAACCTGACGGTGGGCCAGCCCATGGAGATTCCGGCGGGTTTGAAGCTGACCGGGCCGCCGGTGCTGACCGATCCGCTGAAGAAGCCGATTCCGGTGGATGCGATTCAGCCCAAAAGCGGGTCGATGTTTTATCGCAGCAAGCCGCTGGAGAAGCCGGGGGTTTATCTGCTGAATACGGGGAGTTCGGTGATCCCGATTGCGGTGAATGTGCCGGCCGATGAGGCGGACATTCGGGCGCTGCCGCCGGATTCGATCCGCAAGGCGCTGGGGGATATCGAAATGCAGTTCTTCGGCGACAATGTGCCGGCGTATGCGCTGTCGAGGGATGACAGCAACGATCTGGGATGGTCGGTGATGGCGATCGTGCTGGCGCTGGTGGCGGCGGAGTGTTTTATGGCGATGACGTTTGGACATTATCGAAGGAGCAGCGTGAGGAGAGTGCAGCCGGCGATGCCCGCGGCGTGAAGAAACGTCCGCTGAAGCGGAACCTACGAGGAAACCTGAAGAAGCCCCGCATGTACATGCGGGGTTCCGAAGAGTTGCGAGCGGTGAGAAGTAAGAGGATCGATGCAGAGATTTATTGAAATAATCCTGGGGCTGGACAAGGGATTCCTGAATCGAGAGGGAGATCTCTCGGTTCAGTTCAATCCGCGGTGGCCGCTTCAGGACCTGGTGGGGGCGGTGACATGGAATTTGATCCTGGGGATTCTGGCGGGGTTGCTGGTCATTTATGTTTATCGGCGCGAGGGACGATCGCGGACAGCGCGGGTGCTGCTGGGAGTGATTCGGACAGCGCTGCTGGCGTTCGTGATCGCGATGCTCAACCGGCCGGTGTTGAACCTGAGCCAGAGCCGCACCGAGCCGTCGGTGCTGGCGATCGCGATGGATGACAGCGTGAGCATGCAGGTGAAGGATGGGCAGGGGCCGGAAGGAGTGGGCATCACGCGAATGCAGGCCATGCTCGATCTGCTCAATGGCGAGAACAAGAAGCTGGTCAGGGATTTGGCGAAACAGCACGAGCTGAAGTTCTACAAATTCGATCGCGATGCCCGGCTGCTGCCGCTTTCAAGCAAAGGTGAGCCGCAGTTGCTGCCGGGTGCGGAAACAGCGCCGCCGACGACTGGGCCGACGGCGGGTGCGGCTGATTCGCCGCTGGAGAACATGCAGCCGACGGGGCAATCGACGCAGATTCTGGCGTCGCTGCGGACGGTTCTGGAAAATCTTCAGGGGCAGCGGCTGGCGGGGGTTGTGCTGCTGACGGACGGGCGGGATACGCCGATCGAGTCATTGGCCGAGATGCTGGCGGCGGTGAAGAACTTTGGGGTGAAGATTTATCCGGTGGCGATTGGTTCGGACAAGGTGCCGCAGAACCTGGTGATCGAGAGCATCAACGTGCAGGATGCGGCGTTCGTGAAGGACATCGTCAGCGTGAAATCGATGGTGCGGGGGATGGGATATCCGGCCGGGCATCAGGCGACGATCATCCTGAAGACCAAGGCGGGAAAGCCGCTGCTGAGAGGGGATGGCCAGCCGGCCAAAGAGGTGATCACACTCACGGGCGAGACGGTTCAGGAAGTCGAGCTGACGTTCAAGCCGACCGAGGTGGGAAATCTCGATCTGGTTGCGGAGATCGTGAAGCAGCGGGGGGAGATTGACGACGAGGACAATTCGTTTCCCGCGCAGGTGGCGATTCTGGATGCGAAGATTTCGGTGCTTTATTGTGACGGATATCCGAGGTGGGAATATCGGTATCTCAAGAACGAGATGATCAGGGATTCGACGGTGGACATCTCGTGCCTGCTGTTTTCGGCCGATGCGGGGTTTGCCCAGGAGGGGGACAAGCCGATCACGCGCTTCCCGGAGAGCATGACCGAGATGCTGGCGTATGACGTGGTGATATTTGGCGATGTGGACCCGCGGCAGTTTACGGATCGACAGCTTCAGTTGATCAATGACTTCGTCGCGAAGAAGGGCGGCGGGTTTGGGATGGTGGCCGGGCCGAAATGGGCGCCGATTGGATATCGCAATACGGCGATCGAGCCGATCCTGCCGGTGTCGGTGAGCCGGGTGCAGCCGGAAGAGGGAGGGACGATTAGCGAAGGCTGGCGGCCGATTCTCACGCGCGATGGAGCAACCTCGACCATCTTCCGGTTCTTTGAGCGGAAGGACCAGAATGAGAAGTTCCTGAAGGATGAGATTCAGCCGCTGTTCTGGTACTCCAAGGGAGTGACCGTGAAGCCGGGGGCGGGGGAGGTGTATGCGGAGCATCCCAAGGACACCGGGCCGGATGGACGCAAGGCGCCGATCCTGGTGCTGGGGAGATTTGGCGCGGGGCGGACACTGTTCAGCGCGATCGATGATTCGTGGCGCTGGCGGTTCTATACGGGGGAAAACATCTTCGACATATATTGGATCCAGCAGCTTCGTTACTTGGCGCGCTCCAAAAAGCTGGGGCAGAGGCGGTTTACGCTGACGACCCTTCGGCCGGCTTATGAGCTGGGCGAGCAGATTTCAGTGGGTTTGCGGGTGCTTGATCCCGACTTGTTACAGCAACTTCCGGAGCAGATCGGCGTCACAGTAGTTGACAGTAAAGATCAGCCGGTCCGGCAGGAGACGATGCAGCGGCAGGAGGGACAGAGCGATTATTATGTGGCCTCCTGGACGGCGGATGCGATTGGCCACTTTGTACTGAAAATGCCGGCCCTTGGAGGCAATACCGAGCCGGCTGAACAGCCGATAACAGTAAAGGTGCCGCGCCTGGAGCTCTCGCAGCCGCAGGTGAATAGGACGCTTTTGACGCGGATCGCATCCGAGACGCTGGGGGAAGTGGTGCCATACGAGCAGGCGCGAGAGAAACTGCCCAGCCTGATCACCAGCGCGGCCAAGATCGTGCCGGTGGATACGAATCAGCGGCTGTGGGATGCGCCGCTGGCGATGACGATATTTGTGCTACTTATCACCATGGAGTGGGTGTTACGTAAGGTGTATGGAATGCTTTAATTGGATGGCGGACAAGAATGTCCGCCCCACTGAAGAGCCCTAACCCTCTCCCGGAGTACCGCAGGATATTGCATCTATGCCGCAAGTCCATGACTTTGAAGATCAAGAATGCCGCTAATGATCAGCTTGGCGATGACCCAGCGGGTGACTCGCCGCTTGGAGGCGAACTATCTGTTGCGCCTAGGGTTAA
>JBGPEF010000123.1:0-11978 GCA_041482675.1 Tepidisphaeraceae bacterium
AAAAAGCGTCTTGGAGCCGATCACCCGATCGAGCTCGCTACTCAACTGGGACAATGATCCCCATCAGACGCCTCCCCGCGAGGCCCGGTGTGCATAGTTTCCCATTTTCACCCACCGCCCGTTTCACGTTTCACGTCTTCCCCTTTCACGGGTAGATTACATTGACTCACCGAAAGGGAACTATGGCCTCCAAACTGCTGCGATCCTCCGCTCTCGTTCTGTGCCTGCTGCTAATCTGCTCGAATGCTCGTGCCGCCGATCCCCTGCCCCTCGTAAGCAAGGTCTCCCTCCAACCCCTCGCCGCTCACGTCAAGCAATTGACCGAAGCCCTCGACTATCTCGGCAATCCCCTCCCCGAGCAAACCCGGGCCGCCCTCAACATCGCCCTCAGCGAGGCCGATCCCGCCAAACAAATCCAGCTCATCCAGGAGGTCCTCGATCCCCTCTGTCTCCTGGGCGTGACCATCAATCCCGAATCGCGCGTCAAAGTCGCCATCGGCCCCGCCGCCCCCGAGCTTCTGGAAAACGGCTGGCGTCAGTTTCTCGTGAAAGTCCAAAACGACGCCGGTGTCACCGCCGAGCTCAAAGCCACCAGCCCCCAGGCCGCCGAAATCTATTCCAATCGCGCTGCCCCCGGCACCATCACCAAGGACATGATCCCCGACCGCTGGCTGGAATCGCAGATGTTCAACGGCCGCCCCGTCAACAAAACCCTTTCCGGCCTCGAGCTCGAATATCGCATCATCCAACTCTACTCCCGCGACGCCGGCAAGCGCCAGGCCACCCTCTCCTTCAACGTCGGCCAGGGCACCCAGGATGTCGGCTTTCGCAGTGAAGTCTCCATCCTCTTCAAATGCACGCCGTCCACCGCCGTCACCTTCAACATCCTCGACGAAAACGGCAAGCCCTCCACCGCCGCCCTGACCATCCGCGACAGGCAGGGCCGCGTCTATCCCTCCCAGGCCAAGCGCCTCGCCCCCGACTTTTTCTTCCACCCCCAGGTCTATCGCCACGACGGCGAAAAAGTCACCCTCCCGGCCGGCGAATTCAACATGGAATATTCCCGCGGCCCCGAATACCGCATCGGCAACACCAAAATCGCCGTCGGCACTGATCCCCAGACCATCAAGATCAATCTCAATCGCTGGGTCGATCCCGCCAAGGCGGGCTGGTGGTCCGGCGATCATCACATCCACGCCGCCGGCTGCGCCCACTACACCAATCCCACTGAAGGCGTCCTCGCCATCGACATGATCCGCCAGATTCAGGGTGAAGATCTCAAGATCGGCTCCAACCTCACCTGGGGCCCCTGCTTCGACTATCAAAAACAATTCTTCACCGGCAAGGATGACAAAGTCTCGCAATATCCCTACATCCTCCGCTACGACGTCGAAGTCTCCGGCTTCGGCTCGCACCAGTCCGGCCATCTCGTCCTGCTCCGGCTAAAAGACGAGATTTATCCCGGCGGCGATTCCGACAAACACTGGCCCACCCTCGGCCTCAACACGCTGAAATGGGCCAAGAAACAGGGCGCAGTCTGCGGCCCCGCCCACAGCGGCTCCGGCCTGGATGTTCGCACCACCGATCTCCCCAACTACATCATTCCCCCCTACAACGGGATCGGCGCCAACGAATTTGTCGTCGACATCACCCACATGGTCCCCGGCCCCGATGGCGCTCCCGTCCCCGCCATCGATTTCACCTCCACCGTGGACACCAATTATCTTTCCGAATTGAACATGTGGTATCACGCCCTCAACTGCGGCTTCCGCACCCGCGCATCCGGCGAAACCGATTTCCCCTGCATCAGCGGCGAGCGCGTCGGCATGGGCCGCTCTTACGTCAAGCTCGACAAGCTCGACTACGACCAATGGTGCGAAGGCATCCGCCAGGGCAAATGCTACGTCTCCGACGGCAAGAGCCACCTCATGGATTTCAAAGTGAACGACGCCAACGTCGGCGAGAACGGCAGCGAGATCAAATTCACCAGCCCCTCCAAAATCTCCGCCACCGCCAAGGTCGCCGCCCTCCTCCCCGAAAAGCCAACCCCCAACGCCCCCGACCGCCAGGGCCTGCGCTCCTGGAGCCTTGCCAAGGCCCGCATCGGCGACACCCGCAACGTGAAAGTCGAGTTCATCGTCAACGGCAAGCCCGTTGCCACCCAGGAATTCACCGCCGACGGCAACGCGAAGGATGTGACCTTCGACAACATCCAGATCGACCGCAGCAGTTGGGTCGCCATGCGCATCCTCCCCTCCTCCCACACCAACCCCGTCTTCGTCGTGGTGGCCGACAAACCCATCCGCGCCAGCAAAAAAAGCGCCCAATGGTGCCTCGACGGCGTCGACCAATGCTGGAAATCCAAGGAACGGTTCTACAAGCAAGACGAAATGGATGATGCCAAAGCCGCCTACGATCACGCGCGGGAAGTGTATCGGAAGATCGTGGCCGAAAGTGATGCTGAATGATCGCCGCTTCGCCTCATCATGGGCGAGCCTTAAGAAACGGTATCAGTTCCCGGCCATAGTACGGCTCTTGAGTACACCAGAAGATGTACTGAACCTGGAGGTACTCGGTCCCGAACTCGCAGAGCTCGGCAACCGTCACCTCTCTGCCCGTCTTCGGATTGGTGTGTTCGTAGTTGCCATCCTGCACCGCGATCCCCGTGGGGATGCGCCCGGTGTATTCCCGCAGGAGCGGATAGCTATGACGCATCTGCCCCGGCTTGTACGGCAGGAGATCAGGGCCACCCAGGCCGACCCCCAACTCGGCTGCTTTGCGGTAGATGCTCCGAAGATAGTTGAGTTGCGTGTCTCCCTTCTCTTCCGGCATGAAGTTGGCGTACTGCATCGCCACTGATCTCGGGAACGCCTGCTTCAGTGCCGTCATGTTGGCGATGACGGCATCGCGATATCCCTGGGCGGTGAAACCCTCCGGGAACAACCGCCCGCTCTCCCCAAAATCCACGGCCGTTTCGGGAAGGTTGATCCCTTCGATCTTGCCGTCAAACTCCTTCCCCAACGCCAGCAGCAGCTTTCCAAACCGCCCGCGCACCGCCGGGTCCCATCGCCGCGCCACCCATGCCGCCGGTTTCGCGTGCGCCTCGTCATCTCCGCTGATGCTGTACTGCTTGTCAGCCCCGCCGTGATACTTCGGATCCTTCACCAGATACTGCGGAATCGGCACAATGGTCGGGTCGAATGAAGCATCCTGGACCTGAATGAAAAGTCTCTTCCCCTTCGACTTCAGGAACTCCAAATCGTGCTGAAGCTCGCTGAAATCGTAGCCCCCCTCCCCACGCTCCAACTGCCGCCACGAGTACTTCAGTTGTGCACCCTCAAAGGCCTTCGTTTCGAGAAACGTCCCCTCGGAGATTCGTTCCCGGTCTCTGTTGAAGAAAACATAGTGACGCACCGCGCGAGACGGCACCTGGTCTGCCCTGGCAGGTCGCAATAGAACAGCGGCGCCTGCGGTCATCAACAAGACGGTGAGGAGGTGTCGAACATAGATTGTCATCGCAACGGCCTCCGTGCCAAATCCCACACACCTATCTTATCGCCTCTTTTTCTTCTTATTCCTATCCTTCTTCTCCATAAACCCGCTCTTCTTCACCTTCAACGTCGGCCCGCCCGGCATTCCCATGCTGTTCAAATTCCCCGACATCAATTGCTTCATCAGTTGCAGCTTCCCCATCATTCCCAGCGATCCAACGGCCTTCATCATGTCCCGGCTCTGCTCAAACTGCTTCACAAAATGCCCCACCTCCTGCACATCAACTCCCGCGCCCCGCGCTATTCTTCGCCGCCGGCCGCCGTCCAGAAGATCGGTGTTCTTGCGCTCCTTGGTGTTCATCGAGTTGTAGATCGCCCGCATCGAGCCCATCTGCTTCTCGACATCCCCATCCTTCATGTTCATCTGCTTGGTCAGCTCGGTCATGCCGGGGATCATCCCCATGATCTTGCCCACCGGGCCCATGCGGTTGACCTGCTTCATCTGCGACATGAAATCTTCGAGCGAAAACTGGCCCTTCTCCATCTTCTCCTGGAGCCGGGCCGTTTCCTCCTGATCGAATTTCTCCATCGCCGTGGTCACCAGGCCGACGATGTCGCCCATGCCCAGAATCCGCTGCGCCATTCCCTCCGGCCGGAATTCTTCCAGCGCATCCAGCTTCTCGCCGACGCCCAGGAACTTCACCGGCTTGCCGGTCACCATCTTGGCCGACAGCAGCGCGCCGCCGCGGGTGTCGGAATCAAACTTGGTGAGGATCAGCCCATCCAGCTCCAGCTTCTCGTTGAACGCCTTGGCCGAAGTGACCGCATCCTGCCCGCTCATCGCATCCAGCACGAGATAGATTTGCGCCGGCTTGATCTGTGTGTTGATGTCGCCCAGTTCCCCCATCAGCTCATCATCGATGTGCAATCGCCCGGCCGTATCCAGGATCACCACATCGCGGCCATTGGCCTTGGCCTGATTGATCGCGGCCCGGCACACCGCGACCGCCGCCCCTTTGGTCACCTGCCCGTGCGGCGCGGCCTTGGAAATATCGGTATATACCGGAACCCCCACCTGCTCGCCGAGGACGCGCAGCTGCTCGATGGCCGCCGGCCGCTGCAAGTCGGCCGCGGCGAGCAACGGATGATGCCCCTTGCTCACCAGGAACTTGGCCAGCTTCCCGCAGGTGGTCGTTTTGCCCGAGCCCTGCAACCCGCACATCATGATGACCGTGGGCCCGGGCTGCACAAAATAGATCGTGGTATCCACCGGCCCCATGAGGTTGACCAGCTCGTCATAGACAATTTTGACCATCACCTCGCCGGGCTTGAGGCTCTTGATGACCTCCTGGCCCTGGGCCTTTTCCAGCACGCGATCGGTGAAATCCTTGACGACTTTGAAATTGACATCCGCCTCCAGCAGCGCTGTGCGGACGTCGCGCATCGCCTCGCGCACGTTCTCTTCCGAGATTCGTCCCCTTCCCGCCAGACCACGAAATACCCCGCTGAGCTTGTCGGTGAGTGCAGTAAACATGTGTCAGCGGATTATTACGGCGACCGGGGCTTTTGTCATGCCGACTCTCTGCCGTTGCAGACTCTGTTCGCCGTTGGTCGGGGCTCGATTGTGGGGAATCTTCTTTGCAGGTTGATAACGCCGGTGTAATGTGATCTTCAGAATCTCAGCTAGGCAGCGGCATCTGGTTGTGCGCGCGAGGAGGAAGGGTGCAAGTATCGTAGTGACGGGGACTTGCGCCTGATCCTGCGGGTTTTGCTCTATCCCCTACAACCTGTGCGGCAGAGTCCGGCTGGCCGGCCATCTGAAGGGCTTTTCTCATCCCCCACTTGCCCACTTGCGAGAGTGACGGGCTAGTGAATTGAGAGGGTTGGGGGCCGGCATTCCCAACAGTCTCGCGCCGGAGACCAGTCAATGAAATGGAACAATTCGTCGGGTCGTGGAAAGTGTCAGCATTGTACGCGCGCGCCGCGCGAGGCGTCGCGGCGGATCGAGCCGCTGGAGTCGCGGCTGATGCTGGCGGCGGATGTGGTGATCAACGAGATCATGTATCACGCCATGAATCCGGCAACGCCGGGGCAGCCAGCGCTGGGGGAAGAATACATTGAGATTTACAACAAGGGGAATCAGAGCGCGAATCTGACGGGGTGGAAGTTTGACCACGGGATTGATTACACCTTTGGCGGGGGGACGCTGGCGGTCGGCGCGTATCTGGTGGTGGCCGCGGATCTGGGAAAATTCAGTGCGAAGTATCCGGCGGTCAGCAACGTAGTGGGGTCTTGGACGGGGAAGCTGAGCAATTCGGGGGAGGAGATTCGGCTGGTGGATGGGAACGGGGGGACGGTCGATTCGGTGATTTACACGGACGAGGGGGATTGGGCGGCCAGGCGAAAGGGAGTATATCCGACGCAAAGCGGAGCGAGCATCACGCGGAACGGGACCACGGCGACGGTGACGCTGCTCAATCATGGATTCAACACTGGGGATCGCGTGCTGATCGCGGGGGCGGCGCAGGCGGAATACAACGGGCAGTTCACGGTCACGAACTATTCGGCGAATACGTTCACGTACACGGTTGCGGGATCGCCCCTGACGCCGGCGACGGGATCGATCACGGTGAGGCAGGTGAACGACAACGGGCACGTGGGGTGGACGTGGGTGCAGCCGGCGGATGGGGATGGGCCGTCGCTGGAATTGATGAACAGCGCCCTCACCAACAACCAGGGGCAGAACTGGACGTCGAGCAGCGCGCCCTTTGGCACTCCTGGGACGGTCAATTCGGTTAATTCGACGAACATCGCGCCGATGATCGAGGACCTGGCCCATTTTCCGATTCTGCCCAAGTCAACCGATTCGGTGACGGTGACGGCGAAGCTGGTGGATGAGGTGGGGACGTCAAGCGCGACGCTTTTTTATCGCAACGATGGCGCGGCATCGTTTGATTCGATCGCCATGGTGGACAACGGGACCAATGGCGATCTGGTGGCGGGAGATGGGATCTGGTCGGGGGTGATTGGGGCTCGGCCGGATAAGACAATCGTGGAGTTTTATGTTTCGGCGAGTGATGGGACCAACGTGCGGACAATGCCGGGGCCGACGGATGGGCTGGGGGCGCAGGGGGCCAATGCGCTGTACCAGGTGGACAATGTGGTTTATGGCGGGACGCAGCCGATTTATCGGTTCATCATGACCGATGCGGAGCGGGCGGATCTGGCGGACATCGGCAACGGCGGTCCGAACGCGGATCAGAACAGCGATGCGCAGATGAACGCGACGTTCATCGGGATCGATGGAGTCGCGACAGAAGTGCGTTATGACGCGGGGGTTCGTAATCGCGGGCATGGCAGCCGCCTGGGGCCGCCGAACAATTTCCGGCTGAATATTCCGGCCGATAGACCATTCAATGATCTGACCGCGATGAACTTCAACACGCGGGATGTGCAGAACCAGATGATCGGAAGCGCGATCTGGCGGATGGCGGGATTTGCGGCCCCGGACACGGCGGCGGTGAACCTGCGGGTGAATGGGGCGACGCTCCAGGCGACGTATGCGCTGGTGGAGGAGGCGGACACCGACTTCATGCAGAACCATTTCCCTGACGATTCGCAGGGAAATTATTACGGGGCATTTCTGCTTGATCCGACGCGCGTGCCGGAAGCGGAACTGCAATATTTTGGAACCGATCCCAACTCCTACTTGCCGCTGTATCCGAAGCAAACCAATGGTGAATTGAATGACTTTTCGGATTTGATCAACCTGACCAGGGTGTTGAACAACGCGTCGGCGGCAACATTTGTGGACGATGTGAAGCAGGTGATCAACCTGGATCAGTGGCTGCATTATCTGGCGCTGGACAATTTGCTGCTGAACCGGGAGACGGGGTTGGTTCGGGGATACGGGGATGACTATGGGATGTATCGGGGAATTGTCGATCCGCGATTTGTGCTGGTGCCGCATGACCTGGATACGATCCTGGGGACGGGGCTGGGGGCGGTGGGGATCAATCAGAGCATTTTTGCGGTGATCGAAGGCGTGCCGGGCGAGATTGGGAGTGGCAACCAGGATGGCGTCGAGGGACTCAAGCGACTGCTGGCGAATCCGGACATCCTTCCGCTTTACTACCAGGCCTACCTCGACACGATCCAGACGATTTTCAACCCCACGGTCATGAATCCGCTCATCGACCAGGTGCTAGCCGGCGTGGCGAGCGCGGGGCAGATCACGAGCATGAAGAGCTTCGTGATCAATCGCACGGCCGCAGTGCTGGCGCAGATACCACAGCAGTTTTTGATCAGCACGACGCTGCCGTTGGTGAATGGTTATCCGCGAACGACGACAGGGACGGCGGTGATCACCGGGAAGGCGAACACGGCGGGGACGCGGTCGGTGATGGTCAATGGGCAGTTGGTGAGCTATGACGCGCGGACGGGGAATTGGACCACGCCAAATGGGGGCGGTGGTGGAAATCTGAATCTCGTGCAGTCGGGTGTGCAGGGGACGCAGGGGACGGGGACGCCGTGCATGGGCGGAGCACCCGGAGCGGCGGGGGCGACCTGGAAATACCTGGACAATGGGAGCAACCAGGGAACGGCGTGGCATGATGTGAATTTCCCGGATGGAACCTGGGCGTCGGGGCCGGCGCAGTTGGGATATGGGGATTGCGACGAGAACACCACGGTTGGTTTTGTGGATACCGATCCGGTGGCGGCGGGCGTGCAGAAGAACATCACCACCTATTTCCGCACCAAGTTCAACGTTGCGGACAAGTCGCAGATCAGCGCGCTGACGCTGCGGGTGTTGCGGGATGATGGGGTGGAAGTCTGGCTGAACGGCCAACTGGTGCCACTGGGCAGTGGGGTGGGCAGCGCGAGCGACATGCCGGCGTCGTTCGATTACACGACGCTGGCATTGAGCCAACTGGCAGCGCCGGCGGAGACGACATTTGTCACGGCGAGCATTGATCCGGCGATGCTGGTGGATGGAGTGAATCAACTCGCGGTGGAAATTCACCAGAACCTGAACAACAGCAGCGACATCAGCTTTGACCTGGGGCTGGATGCGACGCTGGTGGGGAGCGGTGGGATTGCGCTGAATCCGGGGATCAATCGGGTTTTGGTGCAGGCGTTCGATGGATTTTTGGGGACGGGGAAGGAGCTGAATCGGGGGTTTGTGGATATCTGGTTCGATGGGACCAACGCCACCCCCCTGCCGCAGCCGAGTGCGCCGGTGAGCAATCTGGAATTGCTGATGCCGGATCAGTATCGGCCGGGGAATCCGATTCTGGTGCAGGTGAAGGCTCTGGATACGCTGGGGGGCGTGCAGAGGGAATTGTGGAACGCGACGGTCACGCTGGGGACGAATCGGGGGGATATTGGATTGTCCACGACGCAGCTTACGTTGAGAAATGGATTGGGAAGTGTGCTGGTGACGCCGACGGGAACTGGCACGGGCACGTTTACGCTGATCGCGTCGCTGGCGGATAAGAAGATCAGCAAGACGATCACGCTTGCGCCGACGGCGATGACGAATGTGTCGGGGACCTTGGCCGGGAATACAACGTGGAGCGGCGTGATTCATGTGACGGGGGATGTGACGGTGCCGGTGGGGGCAACGCTGACAATTCAGCCGGGGACGCAGGTGCTGGTGGATGGGACGGCCGCGGCGGGCGGGGGATTTGATATTGAAGTGCTGGGGCGGATTCAGTCGCTGGGGACGAGCGCGCAGCCGGTGGTGTTTACGGCGTTCAACAATGCGCTGCCGTGGGGTGAGCTGCGGCATACGAATGCGCAGGCGTCGCTCTACCAATACACGATCATCAATCGCAGTGGGAATTCGCCAGGAGTCGGGCACACCGGGACGGGGCCGACGATTCGATTGGCGAATTCGGCGGTGACGTTCGATCATTCGACGATCACGGACACGATCGGGAAGATTGGTTACACCACGAGCGGATCGAGTCTGACGATGCTCGATTCGCAGATGGCACGGGGGCGGATGGGATTTGAGATCATTGGGACGGCCCTGCTGCTGGACCGGACGTGGATCACGGAGATGAACGGGCCGGACGATGCGGATGGAATTTATTTGCAGGCGCAGAACGCGGGGCAGACAATTGAGATGCGCAATGGAGTGACGGCGGTGTTTGATGACGATGGGATCGATACGCTCAATTCGACGGTGTTGGTTGACAATTACATTATTCGGGATGGGAAAGACAAGGGGATGAGTGTTTACAGCGGGACGGCGACGCTGAAGAACAGCCAAATCATTGACAACGCGTACGCGAGTGAGGATCAGGCGATTGGGGCGCAGATTTCGGCCAAGGCGAACAACGGCGAGACGGCGACGGTCAATATCGATCACACGACGATATCCGGATTGAATGTCGGGATTCAGGCGCGGAACAAGACAGTACAGAACACGGCGATCATCCGTTACAACGTTTCGAATTCGATCATTCGCACGACCGATTCGGTGGCGGTGGAGGCGCCGTATGATCCGAACAACCTGATCATCACCTACTCGAACCTTGGCGAGGCGTGGGCGTTTGCGGGGAGTACGGGGAATATCAACGCCGATCCGCTGTATGTGGATGCGGCGGGAAAAGATTTTCATTTGCGGCCGGGGTCGCCGAGCATCAATGCGGGGAATCCGGCCTCGCCGAACGATCCGGATGGGTCGAGGGCGAATCAGGGATATTTCCTGAATGGAATTCCCGGGACGCGGGCGGCGGCGACGATTGCCGCGGGGACGCTGGCGGCGGGGACGACGATCCTCGCGCCCGAGGGCGGGCCCTATCACGTGACGGGGATTGTGACCGTGCCGGCCGGGGCGACGCTGATGGTGTTGCCCGGAACGTCGGTGTTCTTCGATGCGGGAGCGGGATTCTATTTCAACGGTGGGAGAATTCTGGCGGAGGGGACGGATACGAACAAGATTCGCTTTACGCGGACGCCGGGTGCGACTTCGCCCTGGCATGGGCTTCAGTTTACGAACACGATGCTGGACAATCGGATCACGTATGCAGTGATTGAATATGGGGGGATGAATTCGGGTGTGGATATCAACAATGGGATGGTTGGGCTGACGGGCTCCAACCTGCTGCTGGACCATGATTATTTCGATCACACGGATCGGCGCAGGATCAGGGTGCAGAATTCGTCGCTGATCGTGCGGAATTCGGAGTTCACGGATATTTTCGGGCCCAGCGAAGTGCCGACGACGGACAATTTCTCGGAGGATATCTGGGGCGGGGGAATTCCGGCGGGTGGGCAGTTTATTGTTGAGAACAATATTTTTGGGACGACCAAGGGCCACAACGACATCATCGACTGGGATACCGCGCGGCTGCCGGGGCCGATTGGGATCATTCGCAACAACATCTTCAAGGGTGGTGGGGATGATGCGCTGGACATGGAGGCCGATACGCTGATTGAAGGCAACACCTTCATGAATTTCATCAAGGATGTTTACAACACCGGGACGGGGAATTCGAATATCGTCTCGGCCGGCGATGCGACGATGGTGGGGCATCAATATTTCTTCAATCGCAACACGGTCATCAACAGCGAGCACGTGATTCAGGTGAAGGAGAATTCGTTCCTCACCTTTGAGAACAACACGGTGGCGAACGTGTCGCTGTCGGCGATTTATTTCTTCCGGCCGGGGCAGGCGAATTCGTGGGGGCTGGGGGCGACGCTGGATGGGAATATTTTCGTCAACACGCCGACGCTGTTCTCGGATTTCCAGGTGAGCACGCAGATCACGGTAAACCGCTCGGTGGTGCCGGCGTCGGAAGTTGGAAGAGGTGTGGGGAATACTTCGGGTGATCCGCGAGTGGTAAACCCCGCGGCGGGAGATTTCTCGCTTCGGCCGGGATCGGTGGCGATTGAAGCCGGGCCCAACGGGATCGACATGGGGGCGATGGTGCCTGCGGGCGCGAGTATTTCCGGTGAGCCCAGCGCCACGACCTGGCGGAACACGGCGACGCTGGCGATCGGCGGGCCGGGGATTGTGGCGTACAAATACAAGCTCGATAGCGGGGCATGGAGCGCGGAAATTCCGGTGGCGAATGCGCTTTTGCTGTCGGGTTTGGCGAATGGGGCGCATACGGTTTATGTGATCGGAAAGAATGTGGCGGGAGTATGGCAGGATGAGGCGAAGGCGACGGCATCGCGGACGTGGACGGTGGATTCGGCCGCCCCGCGGCTTCGGATTAATGAGGTGCTGGCGTCCAACTTGAACACGCTGGTGACGCCGCAGGGATCTAGCGATCTGATCGAGTTGTATAACGATGGGACAGCGCCGATCAATCTGTCGGGGATGGCACTGACGGATACGGCGGGGACGCGGAAGGCGACCTTTGGGTCGGTGACGATCAACCCGGGGCAATACCTGATTGTGTTTGCGGATGGCAAGACGGTGGCCGGTGAAGTTCACGTCAGCTTCTCGCTGCGGGCGGCGGGCGAGGGTGT
>JBGPEF010000124.1:0-11939 GCA_041482675.1 Tepidisphaeraceae bacterium
AAGCCGGCTTTGCTGAGGATCAGGTAGAGGGGCGCGGCCCAGAGCCAGGAGATGGCGAGGACGATGAGGAATTTGAGAATGGGCGAGGCTCTGGGGAATTGATAGTCGTAGAGACGGCTGAGGTGGGCGAGGTAGCGATATTGTTCTTTGAAGGTCAGTTTGGATTCGCCGTGGGTGCGGGCACCGAATTGGATTGGCACTTCGCGGACGGAGGTGACCTGGCACTTGCACATCAGCTCGAGGCCGATTTTGTAGCCGATGGGGGTGAGGCGTTTGGCGCTCAGATAAGTTTGGCGGCGGAGGGCGAAGAAGCCGGACATGGGATCGCGGACGCGGCCGGCGAAAGGCGAGGCGAGGAAGGTGGCGAAGCGGGAGAGGATGCGCCGGGCGGGGCCGAAATGCTGGGCCATGCTTCCGCCCTCGACATAGCGGGAGCCGACGACGAAATCGGCCTGGTTTTTTTGCAGGGGCTCGAGCAGGGCGAGGATTCGCTCCGGGGGGTGCTGCAAATCGGCGTCCATGACGACGAGAAATTCGCCCTGGGCCTGGGCGATGCCGTGGAGGACAGCGCCGCTGAGGCCGTTGGAGGCGTAGGGGCGGGTGAGGAGTTTAATGGGGTATTTTGTGGACAGTTCGAGGCAAATTGCCTGGGTCTGATCGATGCTGGCATCATCGACGACGATTGCTTCCCAGTCGTGGCCGGTTAAAGCGGCGGAGATTCGAGAAAAGAGGGAGAGTAGATTGTCGGCCTCGTTGAGGGTGGGAATGATGAGGCTGATGAGGGGCATTGGAGGCGCGGTAGAACCACTGGTTCATCGTCCATTGGAATATGAAGAATAAGTGAAATTCCGGGCAGGTTATTGGAGCCACGGGGAATCGAACCCCGATTTGCTGAATGCGATTCAGCCGTCATCCCGTTAGACCATGGCCCCGGGATTATTATGGGGGAATATTAGTGGGCGGTGGGCGTTGGTTCAAGGAGAGGGAGAAGTAGGAAGTGCGCGCCTTGCGACTTTCTGATTGGTTTTTGCTATACTGCGGAGCGACGAGCGGGCCAGCCGCCTCCGCAGGGGACAGCGAAGCGGCAGGAAAGCAGGGGCCGCACGTCAAATTTGGCTCATCAATAGGCCGGCGATGGCTGCCGGCCGAAGCGTTGGCGAAGACCGCCGAAAGGTATAACGGAGCGACGTTGTGCTGTGGCAGATGCCACAGACCGACTCGCCGGTGGCGTGCAAAATCCGGATGGATTTTGACCGTTGCTTGGATGTACACCTATAGTTTCAACCACAAGCCGTACGGACCACCAGCAACATTGGAGCAGACATGGTGAAGCGGGACCAGGGGGTTAGTGAACAGGACCTCGATCAACTTTCGTCACTGTTCCGCCTCCTGTCCGACAAGACTCGCCTGAATATTCTCATGCGCCTGTCGGATGGTGAACGGAATGTCACGACGCTGTGTGAGGAATTGGCCCTTCCTCAGCCAACGGTAAGCCATCACCTGGGCCTATTGCGCATGAACAACGTGGTGGGCAACCGCCGCCACGGGAAACAGGTGTTCTATTCGCTGCACGGGTCGGAATTTGGCAACGGGACCGTGATGGAATTTGGGCTTCAGAACCTGATGGTTCAGGTGAAGCCCAAATCCAAATAGCGGGGTGTGCCAGGGCACGCCGTGTTTCCTGATTTCAGGTTGGTGTGGAGATGGATTGACCGCCGTCGCTGGAGGGACGGCCATCCTGTTCGCGCGCTTCCAGTTTGTTGTAGAGAGTTCGAAGGCTGATGCCGAGGGCGCGGGCGGCGGCGGTTTTGTTTTGGCCGTGGCGGCGAAGGGCATCCTGGATCATTCGCCATTCGAGGTCGGCGATGGTTCCGTCGGGGAGGGGTGAAGCTCCGTCGCCGGATTCAGCGCCGACGGGAAAGTTTAATTGTTCGGGGCACACTTCCTCCTGATCGCAGAGAATTTTGGCGCGCTCGATGATGTTGCGCAACTCGCGGACGTTTCCGGGCCAGGAATATTCCTTCAAGGCGGCAAGCGCGGAGGGTGAGAAGCGGCGGGCTGATGCGCCGGGGACGGCGATGGTTTTGAGGAGATGTTCGGCGATGGCGGGGAGGTCGGCGGTGAGTTGGCGCAGGCTGGGGAGGGTGAGCTCGAAAGTGGCGAGGCGATAGAAAAGATCCTGGCGGAATCTTTTGGCGGCCACATCCTGGCGGAGATCGCGGTTGGTGGCGGCGATGATGCGGACATCGGTGCGATAGGATTCGGTATCGCCGACGCGGCGGCCCTCGTTGCTTTCGAGGAGGCGGAGGAATTTGGCCTGCATTTCAAGGGGGAGGTCGCCGACCTCGTCGAGGAGGAGGGTGCCGCCGGTGGCCGCGAGGATGAGGCCGCGGTGATCGCGGTCGGCGCCGGTGAATGCGCCTTTGCGATGGCCGAACAGCTCGCTCTCGGCCAAATCGCGGGGGAGGGCGGCACAGTTGATGGGGACAAACGCGGCGTCGCGGCGGGTGCTTTGGGAATGAATCAGGCGGGCGGCGACTTCCTTGCCGGTGCCGGTTTCGCCGGAGATGAGGACGGAGGCGTTGCTGGGGGCGACTTTTCCGATGAGCCGCTTTATTTCGGCGAGGGGGGGACTGAGGCCGATGAGTTCCACGCCGGCGCGCTGGCTTTGGACCTGTTGGCGGAGGGCGCGGTTTTCATCGCGGAGTTTCTGGTGCTGGGCGAGGTGAAGAAGATGTTGCTCGAGCTCGGCGAGGCGGCATGGTTTGGTGAGATAGTCGTAGGCGCCGTGACGCAGGGCCTGGATGGCGGAATTGAGCTCGGCGTTGGCGGTGAGAATGATGACGGCGGTGTGGTCATCGCGGGAGGAGACTTCGGCGAGCAGATCGAGGCCGCTGCCGTCGGGGAGATTGAGATCGAGCAGGATGACATCGAACGACCGGCCGCGCAGTTTGGCCCGCGCTTCGTCGAGGGAATGGGCGAGGGTGGCATCGACGAGGCGCTGGAGCTCGGAGGCCCAGAGTCGCGCCAAGGGGCGTTCGTCTTCCACGACGAGGAGGCTGAGTCGGGGCGAGAGCATAGGGAGCGGAATCTCGATGGGGGCAATTCGGACCACGGCCGCAAATAGGGCAAATGTTAGGCCAGCTTCACATCTGGCTTTTCAGATCAATTGCGGGCCGAGAGGCCGGAACTACGTGCAGTTTCTATATGTTCACGATGAATTCTTTGCAAGGCGGGGAGGGGGAAGGTGCATCTGTTGGGGGAGAATTGGGGCATTTTGATCGGGGCATGGGGCTTGCTAAGACTGGGGACACGCGCTGTTGAGCCGAATGGATTTGGCGATGCGGCAAGGCGTGTAACCCGGGGATTTGGAACTTACCGGGCGGTGGCAGCTAAGGGCTATTCCCCCGACCAGCCCTAAAAGTGCCTCGCCCGGTTTTTTGATGCGCGGTGGGTGGGGATGAGGGGAGGCGGGGCGGGGCAATCGCAGGTGGCTCGTGCCGAGATCGCGCCGGGATAGGAATACCGGTCCCGGTCAGGGTGGCGATGCCACAGAGCACGGCGGCTGAAGCCGCCCCTACGACACAAGGCGGACAAGAATGTCCGCCCCACCATTTAGCGGCCCCATGGGATAGCCCTGGGATGGCGGGTGGGTGGACAGTGGGGCGGGGGCCGATAGAATCACGCTGCGGTTTTGAGTTCCCGTAGCTCAATTGGACAGAGCGTCGGCCTCCGGAGCCGAAGGTTATAGGTTCGACTCCTATCGGGAACGATTTTGGATTTCGGTTGTGAATGTCGGACGAGAATTCGACGGCTTCTGAAGGCAACCCAAACAACACCACCGCGTCGCACGTGTGCAATAGCGCCCGCCAAGAGATCTGCGCGCCAATGAGTTTCTAAATCACACGATGGACCGCCCGGCGAGATCTGAGAGTTCAGGCCAGCCGTGTGGCGGTTTCGCGTCATGCGCGCACTTTCTGCATCTGAGTACATCGAGAGGATCGGCATCGGCATATTGTCGAGCGATGTCAGCGCGCCGGAGCAAGGGAAAGTGGCATCAACGTGGTCGAGCGCGCGAGCGGCGCAAGCACGGACTGCCATGAAAGCGGGTCTGCGTTGGCCGAAAGGTCAACGTGGTGGATTGTGATAGCGAGGGATTTCGTGATTGCGGGTTGACGACGTGACTTCCGAAAAGGATTGGCCCGCCGTAACACTCGATGGCAACAAGTGTTTACAACAATGGATTTAGCGATCAAAAAAAAGCTACCAGAAACTGCTTGCGTCCACATCTTGACAGGCGTAAAAGGTCGCTCGCTTGTCTGATGGATTCGCGCCGTCCGAACGCAGGTCCAATCTGGTGGGGAACGGGAGTGTTAGGGATGGGCTCCTGTGCAAGGGTGGCGATGATGAAAAACTTTGCGTTTTGAAGCTCGCGCTAGCGGAAGCGCAGGGGTTCTTGTTTCGCATTGTTCTGCGCGAACGTTGCGTGAAAGAACCGACCGCTTGATCTGCGCGCGTGCTCAATGATGAAGCGCCGTGCCAACAGGCGCCGGTCGGTGAAGGTGCGCGATTTTCAAGGAGACCGTCATGCTTAATTTCCGCAGCAAACGCCGATTTCGCGATCGTTTCTCTCGCTTCTACCGCCAAACCACTCGAGGCAGGCTTATGGCGGCGACACAGGTGATTGTTGAGCGGCTGGAGAGTCGATGGTTGATGGCGTCGGTGACGACGAGTGGAAGCACGGTGACCTTAAACGCCGACAATACCGACGAAAGCATCACTGTTGCAGGAACCCTCGCCGCCACGCATTTTATGATCAACGGGGCGCAGGTAGGCGCCAATTTCAACACCGCGAGTTTTCCCAATGTGGTGATCAACGCCAATGGGGGGAACGATACGGTTAACTTCACGGTCAGTACGTGGAGCAGCACGCTAAAGACCACGGTGAACGGCGGGGCCGGCAACGACACGCTGATGGGTTCGAACAAGTCGACTTTCACGGATCAGATCAATGGCGATGCGGGAAATGACTGGCTGGAGGGTTGGGCGGGTAATGATTCGATCGTAGGGGGTGACGGCGATGACACGCTGCTCGGTGGAAACTTCACGTCGACGCTGGTCGGCGGCAGCGGCAACGACACGCTGAAAGGCGGCCTCGGCAACGACCTGCTCTCGGGGGACGACGGAAACGATTCGATTCTGGGCGAAGCAGACAACGACACCGTGAATTATGGCTCGGCCACGGCCGCGGTTACCGCGAGTTTGTTAGCGGGAACGGCGACGGGCGGTGGCGGGACAGATTCGCTGGCGACCATAGAAAATATCATTGGCAGTCCATTTGCCGACACGCTTACAGGCTCCGCCGGGCCCAACGTGATCTGGGGGATGGCCCTCAATGATTCGATCGTCGGTGGAGATGGGAATGATACTCTTTTTGGAGGCAACAACTCTCTGACTTTCGTGAGCGGCAATGACACCATCAAGGGCGGCAATGGGGACGATCAGATCACCGGCGAGGATGGGGTCGATTCATTGCTCGGCGAAGCCAACAACGACCTGATTTATGGCATGACGGGGAACGATTTCGTCGATGGCGGGGACGGAAACGATACGCTCTTCGGCGGCAATGGCACGGATCAGGGCCCCAAGTGGATTGGTGGGCTGGATAGCGGGAACGACACGCTCCTTGGTGGTCTGGGCGATGACTGGCTGTCGCCGGACAACGGCATCGACTCGGTTGTGGGCGATGCCGGGATCGACATGATCGACTTCACCTACTCGTCTTTCAATATCGTCGCCAACCTTGCGAACGGGACGACCAACGAGCCAGGCGAAAGTATCGCCACCGTTGAGAACATCATCGGAAGCACTTTTTTGGATACTTTCACGGGTTCAAGCGCAGCCAATCTGATCAAGGGGATGGCCGGGAATGACGTGATCGTTGGGGGCGACGGTAATGACGCGCTCTACGGCGGTGATGGAACGGGCGCCAGCAGCGGGAACGACACGATTGATGGCGGCATTGGGTTTGACACGATCTATGGGGAAGATGGCGCGGATAGTCTGTCGGGCGGGGCGGATGACGATGTCATCTACGGGGGCATCAACAGCATTTACCAGGCCAGTGACAGTGATTTCCTGTATGGCAATGACGGAGCGGACAGTCTGTTTGGCGAAGATGGGTATGACTATCTCAACGGCGGCCTGGGGAACGATTCGTTGACGGGCGGGGTGGACGATGACACGCTGATTGGTGATGCCGGCACGAACACGATCAAAGGCGGAGGTGGGCAGGATTGGCTCGATTACTCGCTGGTATCGAGCGCGGTCACGGTCACGCTTGGCAGCTCTGCGAGCTATACCGGCGCGAGTGATAGTCTGAGCGCAGCGGACATCGAAGGAGTCATAGGGGGCACCGCGGGTGACATCATCTCGGCGAAGGGCGCAGTTTATGCGGTTACGCTCATCGGCAATGGGGGTGCGGATCAGCTCACGGGTGGGTTGGGCAACGACTCGCTCGATGGCGGGATCGGCGATGACACATTTTCGGGCAATGGAGGAGCGGACACAATTGTCGGCGGGTCGGGAGACTCTGACACATTCACAACCGGCAGCGAAGGGCCAACATCGTACAGCGCGCCTCTCAAGGAGCGGGTGGGGGCGTTTAATGCGGCGGGAGATAAATATCAGGGACTTAATTTCGCAGATGCGGTCGCCACGGGCACGTCAACCACGGCCGACATCTCGGTGAGTGCTTTCGTGGACATGCCGGCGTATCAAACAGTTGGTCTGGTGGGGCGATACGTCATTGCCAGCGGGTCTTATTATCTGGCACGATTGACCTCCACAGTCGTCGGAGGAGGGTGTGGATCGGCCCAATGGCAGTATGAAATTTCACGCAACATCGGCGGGATTCGAACGCCGATCATCAGCGGAATTCTTGAAAGCTGCGCGCCGCAGATTACGGGTAGTCTTCGTTTCGAGGTGGTGAGCAACAAGTTGAGCCTGTTTTTCAACGATGGCGCCAGTGACAGGGCGCTGGTAGTTGATCAGGTTGACGGGAACATCACGGGAGCGGGCGCTGCTGGAATTTATGCCAACGACGCCAGTACCGGAACCATCACCAATTTCACAGCGCGATCGACCTCCAGTCTTCCCAACACGTGGGTGACGATCCCGACCGCAAGCGCGGGCACGCCGCTCTATTGGGATCCGGGTGTCGCACTGAGCGATACGCGTGTTGGTGACTTTAATGGCGATGGCAAGAAGGATGTTCTGGGCCGAGATGCATCGGGGAATTGGCTCGTCGGCCTGTCGCAGGGGAGCAGTGGATTTGTCACGGGCTCGGCGTGGTTGACGGGCGCCAACTGGCTTAATGCCCTGGTGGGAGATTTCAATGGGGATGGCCTGGACGATATTTCGGGTCTCTCCGGAACCACGTGGCGAGTTGCGCTTTCCAACGGAACCGCATTCGCCGAGCCTGTGGGTGGATGGACCTGGGCGACGACCGTGGGCTGGGCTGATTTCTCAGTTGGTGATTTCAACGGTGACGGCCGGGACGACCTCTTTGCACGGCATACGGACAACAGCCGAAACGTAGCGATCTCCACCGGGACCGGATTCCGTGCCGAGCAGTGGGGCACGTGGGGAACGGGGACGTGGGTGGATCTGCGCGTTGGCGATTTTGATGGCGATGCACGCGATGATGTCGCCGCTCGCAATTCATCGACCAGGACTTGGAACATCGCCATGTCCACGGGGTCCAACTTCCAAGGGATGAATTTCTGGACCTGGCCGAACCAGAGCTGGACGGACGTGGGCGTGGGGGACTTTGATAAGGATGGGAAGGACGATCTGGTGGGGCATTCAAGCTTGTCGGCGACTTGGACGGTTTCGCGGCGCGACGCCGCAGGACTTCTGATCAACGAGACGAGAACGTCTGATGCGAATTTGACGGATGTGAAGGTTGGGGATTTGAACGGGGACGGTTTTGATGATCTGATCGGGAAGGTCAGTTCCACGAACAAGTGGAGTGCGGCGCTGACGACGTCGCTGGGGAATGCGTTCACGAATCAGATTTGGATGACGACGTTGGCGGCGCTGAGTGCGTCGACGACGCCGCTGGTTGGGGATTTCTTCAATCTGAATCGGGCTGCGGTTTCGGCTTTTGAGAGTGTGTACAACAACATCCGAGTGGAAGCTTACGCGGGATGGATGAAGGGAGTCGATGCAACCCGTGACACCGGCGCTGGAAATGCGTGGGACCAGGCCGCGCTGCTGGTGGATTTGCTGCGCAAAGCGGGTGTGCAGGCAAAATTTGCGTTTGGAAGAGTAACGGCCGCGGAAGCGACGGTGGCCAAGTGGATGGGAGTGAAGGATGGCGACGCGGCTAATTCCATCATGTCATTCGTAGGGTTTAACCCAGTCAGGGCGGGGGGGAATATCACTTTTGATCACGCCTGGGTGCAGGCGTATCTGCCGGGGCCGAGCGGGCTTTCCTGGCGGAATATCGATCCATCCTGGAAGTTCCGGGCATTCCAGAGCGGAATTGACACATCTTCGGTGCTATTTGACATGGCGGATTACCACGCACAGATACGCCGGGAGACCCCGCTGGATTATTACGAGAAGAAGCTGACGGCGTATCTACAGACCAACTATGCCGGGAAATCGTTGGCTGATATTCCCTATGATGGGCCCATCATTGCGAGGAGCTTTGCCGCGGTTCCGGAGAACGCGATCGGGCAGATGAATGGCGATGGCGCGAACTACAGCACACCCACGGTCGCAGCGGCCATCCCGTCCATCCAGGCGCACGAAATCCAGATTGACATCAGGAACGATACTGGAACGACATCGTTCCTCACTTCGCCGCTGCTGGTCAATCTTCCCACCGACGGGGCCAAGCCGATCGTCATCCGCTACATCCCGTCGGGAACACAGTTCAAGGCGCAGATCGTGATTGACGGCGTGGTGCGCGCGACTTCGGGGGTTATCACGACGGCCAACATCACGCTGAAACTTGATCACTTTGTGTACAACCAATCCGGGTCGGTGAATCCACTTTCGATGGTGCGTGCCGCAGGAAAGCCATTGGCACTGGGGGTTGGGGCGCTTCAGGTTTCAGATCGGCTTCTCGATCAGTGGCAGGGGAAGCTGAATGATCTGGCGGTGCGGGCCTACAACGGTGATGCCTCAGCGATGGAATACCAAGAGCTGCTGATGGCGATGGCGGGGATGAAGTATTTCCATGAGCTTGCCAACCAACGCGAAGTCATCGCTGGACTCACCGGCACAGTATTCGCTCCATACATAGTCGAATCGGGCCTGATGACAGGCGCGCAGACCCTGAACATTCCACAAGTCAGTGATTACCGGTGGCAGCTTCAGAATCCGATCTTTTTCGGTGATATGAGCACCGACAATCCGAATACTTCGCTAAACGTCTTCGCAACCGCCGGAGCGATTGATCTGAGCTCATCGCGGATGCAGGATGTGTGCAGATTGGTTGGGCAGAATATGTCTGCTCTCGAGCACTCGTTTCTCGAAGAACTGCTCAATGCTGAATCCATTTCTACTGCGAAGGGCATTCAATGGGCGCGCTCGCAACCGACACCCGTGCCGGTGTACGTCATTGTCAAGGATGAGTTGGCGAAGTTGCACTTAGCGACAGCATCGGCCAATTCTGCCTCTGCGGGTAATGCAGTGGATGCACGTACAGTGACAGCCTGGACGGTGCTGACAGGGACACAGTGGCTCTATGTGGACTTGGGCAGCAGCAAGTCCATCACAGGCGCGCGTTTGCAATGGGACGTAGGTGGCCAGGCCGCCAACTACAAGATCCAAGTCTCAAACGATCCTGTGAACTGGACCGGAACTGATGTATTTACCACAAGCACTGGCGACGGTGGGGTGGATGTTATCGCCTCCCTGACAGCCAATGGCCGCTATGTCCGGATTTACATGACCGACGCGGTCGATCCGCTTCGTTCATATGTTCTATCTGAGTTTCAAGTTTTTGGCACCGCGAATTATACGCTCGAGGGGAATCCTGCGCCCCCATCTCCCATGACGGACACTCAATGGGCGGGCTTTACGGTCACTCCAAATGCCCTTGTGCAACTGAAGGATGCAGTGAACGACGGGTCCATTGTGACGGCACCCAATGCACCCGTGACACTCGGTACATGGAATGGCGCTGTGTGGATGTCGGAGCAAGTCTGGATCGACGGAGCGTCACGAGGTGCTATGATTATGGGCACCAACGAGCTCACCGGACATGGAGGTTCTACATTCGAGCCCGGGGAAACTCCGCAGGTCATTTCAAACACGCAGTTCAATCTTGCTGCCGCATGGGGCGATCCGGTCAACATCCGTAGCGGCAGCCTCATTGACGATGAGCAGGACATCAACCTGCCGAAGGAGGGTTTGCCCGGGGCGGGGCTGTCGTTGATTTTCGGCCGGCATTACGATTCAAATTCCAATGTCGATCGGGGCATGGGGATTGGCTGGATGTTCAGCTACGGCGATTTCCTGGATGTCAGCAATGTCAATCACATCACCTGGACCACCAGCGAAGGACACAAGCATGAGTTCTGGAAAGTGGGGACCACTTACTCGGTTCCGGATGAACTGCACGGCAAATTCGCGATTTCAGGGACGGATTACCTTTACAATGAAAAGAACGGCATGTCGTGGCGCTTCAACAGCACCGGGCAGCTTATCGTCATTACCGATCGAAACGGAAAGGCCCTCAATCTGGCGTATGTGAGTGGCCGGCTGAGCACTGTTACCGACGCGGCCCTCTCGACGAGAAAACTCACCTTCAACTACAACGCCAACAACAAGATTTCTTCAATTGATGATTCGACTGGCCGGACGTGGACCTACACGTACATTTCGATGGTGAACCCGGTCACGAGTGTTACGGAATATTTCCTCAGCAGCGCGGTTACGCCGACCGACGTCGATACACAGCAGCTTAGCAGCCAGTACACCTATTATTTGGGCGGTTTGCTGCATGGGCTCTTGAAAACCATCTACGATCCCACCGACCTGGGGACCCATTCGTATGAGTATTATCCCAACCGCAAAGTCTTCAGCACCGTCGATTCCGAAGGGGCTCGCGACTATTTCAACTACGATGTCTTCAACAACCGCACGACGTACACCGACGCGCGCGGGAACTCCACCATTTCCCTGTTCGATGCAAACCCAATCCGTGATGGGTTATTGGGACACTGGCGCTTTGATGAAAATGCCGCTACCACGGCGATCGATTCGTCGGGGCTGGGCCGGGATGGCAGCTTTGGGCACGATCCGAGCTGGTCGTCGGGTGTGGTGGGTGGCGCGCGTCGTTTTGACGATTTGACGGACAATTTTACTGCACCTTTTGGCGTGTGGACTCCAACCGCCTTCACGGTCTCGTTCTGGCTTGATCCGACGGCTCTCAATGCGTGGGACCAGCTCGGTGGTCACGACATCAGTGCCAACGGCAACGCCTGGGGTGCGTTCAGGTTCCACACCAGCGCGACCGGCGAAGTTTACGTGGGAACTTCGGTGGGCACCCGCTTTGACAATACAACCTTCGGCGCCGGCACGGTTGCGTTGAACCAGTGGCAGCATTTTGCGTTCACATACGCCGGCGGGACAGGCACGCTCTACAAGAATGGAGTGCTGCTCGCCTCGAAGGCGATGACCGCGCCGACCACCTGGAACAATTTCCAGATCAATAAGGCCTCCGGAGGAGTGGATGACCTGCGCGTGTATTCGCGCGCCCTGTCGCTTGCCGAAGTGCAGGCGCTGATGACCGAGACTGAAGCGGTGGTCAATCCCGACCGATCCCGGACCACCACCGTCTCCAAGCGGCAACTGACAACAGCCACCACCGACGAAATCAACCGGACGGAATCCTTCACCTACGACGCGGCCGGAAATGT
>JBGPEF010000125.1:0-11904 GCA_041482675.1 Tepidisphaeraceae bacterium
AGGGTTTTTTCGTCAGGCGAAAAGGCGATGCCGTTGGGGAAGGTGATTTCTTTGGTGAGGAGAGTGAGCTTGCCATCTTTTGAGTAACGATAGACGCCGTTGAAATTGAGTTCCTTCTTGGGGTCGTCGTTTTTGAGTTCCAGGCCGTAGGGGGGATCGGTGAAATACATGTCGCCGTTGGATTTGAAGACGACGTCGTTGGGGCTGTTGAGTTTCTTCCCCATGTAGTTGTCGACGAGGGTGGTTTTTTTGCCATCTTTCTCGACCCGGGCGACGCGGCGGTCGCCGTGTTCGCAGAGGACGAGGCGGCCTTCGGGGTCGCGCGTCAGGCCGTTGGAGCCGGGCTCGCCGCCGCGCGGTGTGGAGCCGGTGTAGCCGCTGGGCTTCATGTACTGGCTGAGCCCTTTGCCTTCCTGCCACTTGTAGACGGTGTTGCCGATGACGTCGGAGAAGATCACGAAATGATCCATCCAGACCGGGCCTTCGGCCCAGCCGAAGCCTTCGGCGAGTTTTTCGATTTTGGCATCCTTGGGGACGAGGTCGTAAAACTTTGGGTCCTCGGCTTCGAGTTGGCCGAGGCCGGACCCGGAGCCGGACCTGGGGCCGGAGGTCTTGGGCGATTTGCTTGAGGACTGACAGCTTGTAATGAGAGCCAGGACCGCCAAGGAGAGGATTAGTTTGCGCATGTTGGATGGTGAGGATAAAGGGAGGGGTTGAGGCGCGTCAAACGGACCGCTAGAGTTCGCCAACGTGCCGGCAAGTCTGAAGAGAACATCCAGGAAACGGGACTATCGGTGGGCTTCATTCACCGATGAGCAGTTGCTGGAGGTGCGCCTGTGTGACCTGGGGGTAAAGATCGAGGGGACGGAGCTGGAAGATCGGATTGACCGGCTGGATCGGGAATTGGGGGAGGCGGGATTTGTGTTCAGGCCTCATTTCTGGCTGAGCCATGGGTGGTTTACGCCGGATGGGACCAGCGGGATTGCCATGCCGTTTTATCTGGCGCATCCGCGGCTGGCCGCGCTGGAGCGGAAGCAAATGCTGGAGGTGGAGGGGGGGAGCGAGAGTTGGTGCATGCGGATTTTGCGGCATGAGGTGGGGCATGCGCTGGACAATGTGTATCGGCTGCATTTTCGGAAAAGGTACAAGGAGCTTTTTGGAAGCTGGTCGGTGCCGTATCCGGAATTTTACGACCCCAAGCCCTACAGCAAGAAGTATGTGCAGCACCTGGACATGTGGTATGCGCAGTCGCATCCGGCCGAGGATTTTGCGGAGACGTTTGCGGTGTGGCTGAGGCCCAGCTCAAGGTGGAAGACGAGGTATCGCGATTGGCCGGCGCTGCGGAAACTGGAATACGTGGATGAATTGATGAAGCAGATTGCCCCGCAGAAGCCACCGGCGATGACGCGGAAGCAGTTTTTCAGGCTGGCGCGGCTGAAGAAGGCGCTGCGCGAGTATTACGCGGAAAAGCGGGCCCACTATGCGCGGGGGCGGCCGGATTTCTATGACAATGACCTGAGAAAGCTGTTCTCGGACGATCCGAAGTTCAAGGACCGGCCGACGGCGGCGAAGTTTTTGCGGACCATCAAGCCCGATTTGCGGGCGATGGTAGCGCGGTGGACGGGGGAGTATCGGTACACAATAGAGCAGGTTTTGGACGATATTATCGGGAGATGCCGCGAGTTGAAGCTCCGCCTCGTCCGATCGCCAGAGCGCACCAAGCTCGACACCATCGTGATGGTGACGGTGCAGACGATGAATTACCTGCACGACGGGCACCATCGCGTCGCACTATGAAACCTTCTGCTCCGATCAAGTCGCTGCGGATTCTCATGCTGATTGAGGAGGGTTTGACCCCGCCGGATTCGATTGAGGGACTCAACGAGGAGCAGATTGCGCCGTTCAAAACGGAATGGGATGTGTGGAGCTCGTTGAAGAAGATGGGGCACGAGGTGCAGAAGCTGGAGCTGCACAATGAGCTGGGGGCGGTGAGGGATGCGATTGGGCAGTTCAAGCCGCAGATCGCCTTCAACCTGATGGAGGGGTTTCGGGGGAATCCGATTTATGACCAGCATGTGGTTTCGTACCTGGAATTGATCGAGCAGGCGTATACCGGCTGCAATCCACGGGGGATGACGCTGGCGCGGGACAAGGCGCTGACCAAGAAGATCATGGCGTATCACCGGATTCGGGTGCCGGCGTTCGCGGTGTTTGCCCGCGGGCGTGCGATAACCCGGCCGAAGAAGTTGGCGTTTCCACTGTTGGTGAAGTCGGTGAGCGTGGAGGGATCGATCGGGATTTCGCAGGCATCGATCGTGCACGATGAAGAGAAATTGAAAGAGCGGGTGAAGTTCATTCACGATTCGCTTCAGACTTTTGCGATTGCGGAGCAGTTCATCGAGGGGCGGGAGCTCTATGTGGGGGTGATGGGGAATTTGCGTTTGCAGACGCTGCCGGTTTGGGAATTGATTTTTGAAAAAGTGCCGGAGGACCAGCCGCGGATTGCTACCCGGCGATCGAAGTTCAATGCGGCGTATCAGAAGAAGTGGGGGATCACCTCGCGGGCGGCGCAGGGGCTGCCGGAGGGGATGGGGAAGGAGTTGGCGCATCTGTGCAAGAGGATATTCCGGATTTTGGGGCTGACGGGGTATGCGCGGTTGGATTTTCGATTGACCCCAACTGGAGAGTTGTATTTGCTGGAGGCGAATCCGAATCCGCAGATCGCATGCTCGGAAGACTTCGCCGATTCGGCCAAGGCGGCGGGGATGGGGTATGAGGAGTTGATTGAGCGGATTTTGAAATTGGGGTTGAGTTATTCGCCGGAGGCGCTGTGCTAGAGTTCTATTCTGAGGTCTCACCACGAAGATCACGAAGGCACGAAGGCCAACTCGGTGTATTGCGCGGGATCGATCGGCACCGGTTTTGTTTTGCTCTCTAAAAACAATTTCTTCCGTGTGCTCGGTCGAGTTGCGCGTGGCTGGAGAAAGCTCTTCGTGCCTTCGTGAGCTTCGTGGTAAGTCTTCGGATTAGATAAGCCGAACGGGCACGCCGTGGTCAGCGAGGAATTGTTTGACCTGGCCGACGGTATACGTGCCGAAATGGAAGATGCTGGCGGCTAATGCGGCGTCGGCGTGGCCGTCTGTGAGGACATCCAGCATGTGCTGGGGGGAGCCAGCGCCGCCGGAGGCGACGACGGGGATTTTGACGGCGTCGCTTACGGCGGCGGTCATCTCGATGTCGTAGCCCTCGGTCGTGCCGTCGGCGTTCATCACGTTCAAAACGATCTCGCCAGCGCCCAGCGCCTCGGCCTCCTTTGACCATTTCAATACGTCGATTCCGGTGTTGACCCGGCCGCCGTTGATGAAGACTTTCCAGCTCTCGCGGCCGTTTTCCTTGACGCGGTTGGCATCCAGGCCGAGGACGGTGGCGCAGCGGCCGAATTTTCGCGCGATCTCGGCGAGGAGTTTGGGCGTCTTAACTGCTGCGGAGTTGACACTTACTTTTTCAGCCCCGGCCTGGATGAGGCGGGTGGCATCGTCGAGGGTGCGGATGCCGCCGCCGACGGTTAGAGGCATGAATATGTTTTCCATCACGCGGCGGACGAGGTCTGCCATGATGTCTCGTCCTTCGTGGCTGGCGGTGATGTCATAAAAGACCAGCTCATCCGCCCCGGCGTCCTGATACCGCTGGGCCTGCTCGACAGGGTCCCCGGCATCGACGTGGTCGAAGAATTTGACCCCTTTGACCACCCGGCCGCGGTCAACATCGAGACAGGGAATAATCCGTTTAGTCAGCATGGGCAAAGGAGTAATCCTATGCCGGTTGGGGCCGGTTGGAAACCGGTGAGTGGATTTGGAAAACGAGGTTAATTCTTGCTGTGTTCAGGATTTGTTTTGAATGCGGCAACAGAGGGTGTATTCTGGTGGGTTGCCCGCCGCGACCGTCAGGGCACGGCATTCCTGGAGGCATTTGGCCATCTCACCAGCGCGCCCGGGCAAGAGCTCATTTTGATGTCGTTGACTTCGGCCGCGCACCCGATGTTGCACCCCGATGAATGAGCGCACCTTGGAGACCGCACATGCAGCGTGACCGCCGTCCTTGTTTACCCAATCCTAATAAATCCACCCGCCGAGTCGGGCGGAGCGTCCGCGCTGTGGTGGAGAACCTGGAGCAGCGCTTCATGCTGGCCGGGGAGCCGCTGATCACCGAGTTTTTGACGGACAACGTCAACGGGCTCAAGGATCAGTTTGGCAACAGCCCGGATTGGCTGGAGATCCGCAATCCGCTTTCGAGCAACCTGAATATCGGGGGGTATTACCTGACCGACGATGCCAACAACCTGACCCAGTGGCAGATCCCGGCCGGGCGGATTCTGGGGGGCGGCGGGTACATGGTGGTGTTTGCGTCGGGGGATGATGTCACGCTTCCCAACCAGCCGCTGCACACGAGTTTTCAGCTTAGCAGCAGTCCGGGATATCTGGCGCTGGTTGCGCCCGATGGGGTGACGGTTCTTTCTTCATATGACTATCCACAGCAGTTGACGAATATTTCGTATGGCATCGCGGTGCAGTCAACGTCCGCGACGTTGCTCAATCCGGGGGCGCTGGTGAAGACGATGGTGCCGGGCAACGGCACGCTGGGGACGACCTGGACGGCGGCGGGCTTTAACGACAGCAATACGACCATCTGGAAGCAGGGGACGACGGGTGTTGGCTATGACACCGATCCAGCGCCGCCGCCGCTGAACCAGTTCGCGGTGCGGATGGTGGACACGGCGACGGGGGCCATCGGCACCATCGCGCAGGCGACCAGCGTGATCCTGGGCACCTATACGCCGGGGACTTATACGATCGCTTCGGACACCTCGAAGAACTACAGCACCGTCAACTTCGGCGGCGCTGATGCGTTTGCCGGCGACAACATTCTTCCCGATGGCGAGACGGATGTGAATGCGCCGGGCCGAACCAATTATGCGCTGCGGGTGACGGCGAATCTGACGATTCCGGTGGGGACGTGGACGATCGACGTGGGCAGCGATGATGGCATGCGGCTGCGGATTCCGGGGGTTACATTCACCAACAGAATAAACGAGGAATTCACCAGTGCGCCCAATCCATCGCCGGCGGACACGCTGGTTTTCGGCACGGGGCGCGGGCACGGGCACACCTCCGCAACGATTGTGATCAGCGGCGCGCCGCTGACCACGACGATGACGCTGGACATGTTCGAGGGAGCGGGCGGGGACTCGCTGGAGCTGTCGGGGGCGGTGGGGCTGAAGACGTCGTTCAACACCACGGATTTTTCGCTGCTCCAGAACGGGTGGAACGGCTGGACGATCTCCTCGGCGAATGTCTCGCCGCAGCAGAACTACAAGGCGCTGATCTCGCAGGATGTGAAGAATGACATGTACACGCTGGGGACATCCGCCTACCTGCGGATTCCGTTCTCGGTTTCGGGATCTCCCAACTATGACATGCTGCGGCTGCGGATGAAGTATGACGACGGATTTGTGGCCTATGTGAACGGGGTGAAGGTTGCGGAGCGCAACGCGCCGGTCAGCCCGGCGTGGGATTCGGTGGCGACGGCGGATCGGGCGGATGCGGATGCTTTGCAGTTCGAGGATATCGACGTGCCGCTACCGGCGGGGGTGCTGATCAACGGCGTCAATATCCTGGCCATCCACGGGATCAACGACAACGCGAGCAGCCCGGATTTTCTGGTGTATCCGAGCCTGCTGGGGCTCAACACGACGGTGGTCGGCACCGCCAACTACATGACCACACCGACGCCCGGGACCCTCAACAACACATCGAACATCAACGGCGTGGTGGCGGATACCAACTTCAGCGTACCGCGCGGATTTTACGACACTCCATTCAACCTGGTCATCGCCACCGACACTCCGGGCGCTGAAATTCGTTACACGACCAATGGCGTAGCGCCCACCTCAACCAGCGGAACGGTGTACTCGGGCCCGATCACCATCAACAAAACCACCACCCTCCGCGCCGCCGCGTACAAAACGGGCCTTCAGTCCACCAACGTGGACACGGAAACATACATTTTCCTCACTGATGTCATCACCCAGTCTCCCAATGGAGCAGCGCCAAACGTCGGCGGCACGCAGTGGCCGACTGGGCCGGTCAACGGGCAGGTGCTCGATTACGGCATGGACCCGGACATTGTCAATAACGCGACGTATTCCGCCACCATCAAGAATGATCTCAAGGCGCTTCCTTCCATCAACATCGCCATTTCCCCCGATGACATGTTCGGCGCCACCAATGGCATCTTCACGCACGCCACCAGCGACGGGCGTGCCTGGGAGCGGCCGGCTTCGATTGAGCTGATCAATCCCGACGGCACGCCCGGATTCCAGGTCAACGCCGGCATTCGTATTCGCGGCGGCTACAGCAGCGACGGCAGCAATCCCAAGCACGGTTTCCGGCTGTTTTTCCGCTCGGC
Organism: Tepidisphaeraceae bacterium; assembly: GCA_041482675.1. Classification (GTDB taxonomy): domain Bacteria; phylum Planctomycetota; class Phycisphaerae; order Tepidisphaerales; family Tepidisphaeraceae; genus JBGPEF01. The sequence continues at coordinate 6,466 of JBGPEF010000125.1, forward strand.
GTACGGCGATTCCAAGCTCAAGTATCCGCTGTTTGGCGATGATCCCACCGCCACGGATGAATTCGACAGCATCGACCTGCGCACGTTCCAGAACTATTCGTGGAGCTTTGGCGGCGATCCCAACGGCATCTTCATGCGCGACCAGCTTTCCCGCGACATGCAGCTCGCCCAGGGCGAGCCCGCCTCGCACGGAAAGTATTACCACCTCTACATCGATGGCCAGTACTGGGGCATCTACAACACCGATGAGCGCCCGGAAGCCGCTTTCGCGGCCAGCTATTTTGGCGGGGACAAGGAAGGCTACGACGCGGTGAAGCCGAATTGCGGCGGGTGCGCGATCTTTGCGACGGACGGGGACCTGGTGGCCTGGCAACAGTTGTGGCAGGCCGCGAAGAACGGCCTGACGACGGTGGCCGCCTATCAAAAGATCCAGGGAAATAATCCCGACGGCACCCGCAACCCCGACTATCCGATTCTCCTCGACGTGGACAATTTGATCGACTACATGCTGGTGATCCTGCACGGGGGCAACCTGGATGCGCCGATCACGTGGTTTGGCGGCAATAATGTGATCAACAACTGGTTCGGCACGCGCCCGCGCGATGGCTCGTCGGGCTTCCGCTTCTATGCGCACGACTCCGAGCACACCATCCTGCCGTTCAACTCGGCCAGCTTTGACCGCACCGGGCCTTTCCCGGCCGGCGATACTTTCGATCAGAGCAACCCGCAGTGGCTCTGGCAGCAGCTCGGCGGCGCCGGATTGACCCGGCAAATCGCGCCCAACGCAACCGATCCAATCGGCACCGCCGAGTTTCGCCTGCGCGTGGCCGATCACCTCCACGCCCAGTTCTTCAATAACGGCCCTCTCACCAACGCCCAGAATTTGGCGCGGTTTGATCTGCGCAAGAGCGAGCTGGATCGCGCTGTGGTTGGAGAATCGGCCCGCTGGGGCGATGCCAAGGTGGCCTCTCCGCTGACCCGCACCACCTGGCTCAACGCAGTCACCGCGGCTCGAAACTTTCTCGCCACCCGCTCGACAACGGTCTTCAATCAGCTCGTGGCCGATGGACAGTATCCCAAGCTGGCCAACGGCACGATCTTCAACGCGGCCGAGTTCAACCAGAACGGCGGGGACATTGCCCCCGGCTTCAACCTCACCATCAGCAATTCGAACGCGGTTGGCGGCACGATTTATTACACGCTGGATGGGACCGATCCGCGGCTGCTCGGCGGCGCCATTTCGCCGACCGCGCTGACGTACAGCGGCGCTATCCCGCTCAACACGTCGGTGCAGCCCAAGGCGCGCGTCCGCTATGTCGATGCCAGCAGCAACGTGTACTGGAGCGCGCTGACCACCGCCAAGTTCAAGTACAACCTTTCGGGGATTCACATCAGCGAAGTGATGTACAACCCCGCGCCGCCTCCGGCCGGGCCGTACACGGCGGATGACTTTGAATATATCGAACTTCAGAACACGGGGAATCAGACGCTGCAACTGGGCGGGTTGCATTTTGACCAGGGAATCAGCTTTACGTTCCCTTCGATGACGCTGGCAGCGGGGGCCCGCACGCTGGTGGTCAAGAATCGGGCGGCTTTTGAGAGCCGATATGGCCTTGGACTGCCGATTGCCGGCGAGTACATCGGAGCGGCGGGTGGGACGCTGAGCAACACCGGGGAAGATGTGAATCTTCTCGGGCCGGTGAATGAACAACTGATTCATTTCAACTACGACAAGGACTGGTATCCGATCACCAATGGCGGCGGCTACAGCCTGGTGGTGCGCGATCCGGCGGCCGGCCAGATACCCACGGTGCAGGATCCGACCAACCCCCTGAGTCACAGTCGCTCCTGGCGGCCCAGCAATCTGACGGGCGGAGGGCCCGGCGCGGCCGATCCGGGGATCAATCCCGAAGCCGTGGTCATCAACGAGGCGATGAGCAATTCGACAGCGCCCAGCGGCGACTGGATCGAGCTGAAGAACCTGACCAACTCGTCGATGAACATCGGCGGCTGGTTCCTCTCGAACGACGGCTTGAATCTGACCAAGTATCAAATTGCCACGGGCACGATTCTGCCGGCCAATGGGTTTATCCTTTTCAATCAACAGTCCAACTTCGGCAACGCCGGCAACCCCGGCGTCTCTGTTGCGTTCACGCTGGATGAGGTGAATGGGGCACAGATTTATCTGACCAACAATGACGGCCTGGGGAATCCGGCGGGGTATCGGGAGTTTGCCGACTTTGGCGCATCCGCGCCCGACGTTTCGTTTGGGCGGTACATCAAGAGCACCAGCGCGACCGACTTCACCCAGCTCATCAGCCCGACCCCGAATGCCAACAACAGCCTGCCGGTGGTGGGGCCGGTGGTGATCAGCGAAATCAACTACAACCCCAACGCGGGCGATTCGGAGTATATCGAGCTGGAGAACATCACCGATTTCCCGGTGCAACTGTGGGACCCGGCCAATCCGAACAACACCTGGAAGATGTTCTCCGGAGTGGATTTCACCTTCCCCACCAACACGACGATTCCGGGTTTCGGATCGGTCATCCTGATCCCACAGACGATCAGCACGGCGGCATTCCGGACTCAATATGCGGTGCCGCCGGAGGTGCAGATTTTCCAATATGCAGGAAGCCTCGATAACAACGGCGAGGATTTGAAGCTGGGGCGGCCGCTGACGCCGGCGGGAGCGATCCTGCCTTACATGCTGGTGGACAAGTTGAAGTATGCGGATACGGCGCCCTGGCCGGTCCCACCGGATGGAACCGGGCCGACCTTGCAGCGGGTGCAGGCGATTGCCTATGGCAATGATCCGGCCAATTGGAAAACCGGGCCAAACCATGGGAATCCGGGCATCGTGGCCGCTCCGCAGCGGCCGCCGGTGGTGGATATCGGGGCGGATGCGAGCACCGTGCAGGGGTCGCCATTCTCCAGGCAGGGATCGTTCAGCGATGTGAACACCGACCAGACCTGGAGCGGGACGGTGAACTGGGGCGATGGCAGTTCCGGGCCGTTGACCTTGAATGCGAACAAGACGTTTTCGCTGGCACACACTTATGTGACCACGGGGACGTTTACGATCACGGTGACCATCACCGACAGCTATCCGGAGAGCGGGATCGACACGATTCTGGTGAACGTGACGCCGGATACAACGCCGGTGGTCAGTTTGGGCGCGGACGCGAATCTGGTGCAGGGGGATACGTTCAGCCGGAGCGGTTCGTTTGCCGATCCCGACATCGGGCAGGCCTGGACAGGGACGGTGGACTGGGGCGATGGCGCCGGAGCGGCGCCGCTGACGCTGAATGCGGACAAGACGTTTAACCTGAATCACGTATATCCGAATGTGGGCAATTACACGGTGACCGTGACGGTGACGGACACCGCCAATATCGGCGGGATTGGTACGTTGGCGGTGAGCGCGGCTGCCAATGACGTGCCGGCGGTGAGCGGAGGGACCGACAAGATTGTTGTTCAAGGCGGGACGATGAACGGGACGGGATCATTTGCCGATCCCAACGTGACGCAGAGCTGGTCGGCGACGATCAACTGGGGCGATGGCAGCGCGGTTGCGCCACTGACCCTGAATCCGGACAAGACATTTAATCTGAGCCACGTCTATGTAGATCCGGGAAACTATACGGCGACGGTGACGGTGAATGACAGCGTGGGTGGATCGGGCGTGGACAACATCGTGGTTTCGGTGACGCCCACGCCGCGTGCGGGCGGGCCGGGGAACGATACCTACATCATCCGGATGGATCCCAGCGCATCGGGCCTGATGCAGTTCTTCGAGAACCGCACCATCGCCCAGGGGCCGAGTTATGTGGTGGCGTACAGCGCCATGAGCAACTACACGTTCAACGGCGTGGGCGGGGATGATACGTTCATCATCGATGTGAGCTTTGGGAATCCAATTCCTGTTGGCGGAGTGAATTTCAACGGTGGCGGGCAGGGCGCAAACGGCGATGTGATCCAGGTCACCGGCGGCGCGGCCAACGATACGGTCATCATCCGCTCCGCGCAGGTGCAGGTGGGTTCGCTGAACATCACCTACGGCGGCACTGAGATGATTCGCTTTGATGGCAACGGCGGCGATGACACGCTGACCATCAACAATTTCGTGGCGTTCACGCCGATCTTCAATGGAGGGAGCGGGAACAACACGATGGTGCTCAACTCGGGCGAGTACGACTATCTCGAAGATGCGGCCAATTCCACCGCGAATTTGAACCTGGTCGCGAATAACAGCGCGACGTACTCGTTCGGCGTCACTCAGCACCTGGGTTCGTTGACGCTCAACGGCACTTCCAATGCGTTTGTTCCGGAAGGATCGGGGTCGGTGCTGGTCACCAACGGACTGAGCATCGGGGCCAACGCGAGGCTGGACCTGGGCGATAATGATCTGGTTTTGCAGGCGACGGCGGCCAACCGCGATGCGATGCTGGCTTTGGTAAACGGCCTGCTGCACAGCGGGCGGAACGGCGGGACCTGGGATGGCCCGGGGATCAACAGCAGCACGGCGGCACTGGATCCGGAGCGGATCACCGGTCTGTCGGCGATTTTGAATGACCAGGGGAATGGGACGGTGGTTCGCGGGACCGTGGGCGGGCAGACGGTGAACATCAACAGCATCGTGGTGAAGCACACGTACAACGGCGATGGGAATCAGGATGGAGTATTGAACGCCGATGACTATGCGCAGCTCGACGCCGGTTTTGCGAGCCATGCGAGCGGCTACTACAACGGCGATTTCAATTACAGCGGCGGCGCGCCCAACTCGGATGATTATTTCCTGATCGACAAGGCGTTTTCGGGTCAGGGGGCCGCGCTGGGAGCGCAGGCCGCGCCGGCGGCGGCAGCGGCGGAGGAAGTGGTGAGCCGGACGCGAAGCGAGCCGCTGGGGAAGGGCAAATTGAAGAAGGGGAAGAAGGCAAGACACCATCATCGTCACGCCGAGCGGCCGGGGATGGAGGCGTTGATGAGATTTACGAGGCAGTGGAAGTGAATTCTGGCCGCGAGGGGGGATTTTGAAGTAGGGTGACCGACGGGGCTCGAACCCGCGACCCCAAGGACCACAACCTTGTGCTCTGCCAACTGAGCTACGGCCACCGTGATTAACAGGCCCGATTCTGAGGGCGGGCTGGTTATCTGTCAATACGATCATTAATGATGGGGGTTTGACGGGAGGCGGTGGGTTTGTCTCGTCAAAAACTCTGGGTTGGTGAAAGCCAAAAGTGGCGATTTTGGAGCGCTGGAGCGGTCTTTGGGTTTGAATGGTGGGTTTGATTGGGTTTGATTTTGCGATAGGCGGGGGTTGATGGTGCGGGGCGAATTGCGAATGGCGATTTTGTAAAAGTGGAACATTCTGCACTATTGTGCACCATTGGAGTGGATGGGGTGTGGGTGTAGGGGTCGGCGGGCGCGCGGAGGGGG
>JBGPEF010000126.1:0-11829 GCA_041482675.1 Tepidisphaeraceae bacterium
TCAGACGAGGGAATCTCTTCCCGCGCCCGGGGCCTGCTACGCGGTGCTTCGGCGCTTACCGCGACGGGACTTGCACCCGTTAGTTCGATGCAGCCTGAACCGCCACGCAACACCGAAGCGGTTCGATCAGGACGTACCATGCCCGGCATTGTAAGGAAAAGCTGACGTGGCCAAATGCTACGCCGCCTGCCTGAAGAATCCCGGCTGCGGCTCCGGGTCCGGCTCGGTCTCCTCCTGCGGAAACACCAGCGGAGTCCTCGGCTGGCCACTGCCCACAACGGTCCCCGCCAACCGGTCCAGCAGGGTTTGTCCCTCAGGCCTCAGCGCCAGGAAGAATCCGGCCACCAGCGCCACCCCAACCGCCATGCCGCTCCACCCCAGCAGCTCCGAACCCGTCACCATCCCGGCGATCTTCAGCAGCCACGGCGTGTTCTTGGCCGCCCACCGCGCAAGCAAGGTCACCCGCCGCGCCTGGTAACTATAAACCCCCGCGATCTTCAGATTCAGGCACATCTTCCCCGGCGAGGCCGCCGTGAAGATCTCGATGGTCGTATACAGCGCCCCCGTGATCGCGGCCGCAAGCATGGCGGCCGTACTGCCCAAGCTCATTCCCACCAGAAAACCCACAGTCAGCATCGCCACCGCCGCGACCAGGACGTCCACCGCCAGCGCCTGGGCGCGCAGGGCAAATTGATCTCGAGGCATCTGATCCTTTCGTGCGTCTCACAAGACAATCGGATTAAAACACCCTCCCGTGCGGCCTCTCTCTGCATTACCACACCACTTTTTTCCGGCCCCGGCGCGCGACCAGACCGCCTATTCCTTTTATGCCGGTCATAGACACAAAAAAGCCCAGGGATGGTCCCTGGGCTTCGAAAAAGTTCTTCAGCGGGAACGTCCGATTATCGGCTACCCGGCTCGCCCAGGCGATACCACGCCCAGCTCGAAATCTTGTCGTTCATGTTCCAGGGCGTCACCGTCGGGTGCTCACCCTTGTTCCAGATCGCCAGTTGCCGGCCGGTGCCATCGATGTTGTCATAGAACACCACCAGCACGCCTTCCGGCAGATTCCACCGCGCCGACGTCATCTGATCGTTGACCGTGCCAACACTCTGATACGCAAGCTGCGATGCACTGGTCACCGGCGAGATCGTCTTCAACTGGCCCTTCAGATCACGGTCCGAATACAACTCCATCGTGTCCGATGGCAAATTGGTCGTCGGCCGGGCCATGTGCGGCGGCATCATGCCCCGCTCCAGCGATGCGGATGAGTTCGCCGCTCCGCCCACCGAATACCAGGCCCATCGTGACACCTTGTCGTTGAAGGCCCACTTGCTGACCGACTCGAGCTGCCCGCGGCCCCAGATCGGGAACTGACTCCCGGTTCCGTCCGCGTTCTCATAAAACACAACCACGATTCCGGCCGGCAGGTCCCACTTCAGCGACGTCATATCATCCGACCTGGCCCCGACCCGCTCCGTCAATCCCGGCGGCTGGGAAGTGACATTCTCAATCCGGGCGACCTTGCCCTTAAAGTCCCGATTCTCAAACAAATAAATCGAATTCTGCGGCAGCGCGCCATCCACTTCCGAAGCGCCGGGCGGACGCAGCGATATGCCGCGTAGTGTCGTCTCTTCCGGCTTGGGCGCGCATCCGACGGCCCAGGCCAATATCACCAATCCCACGATAGCGTGCGGTTTCAACCATCTCATAACACACTCCTCTGACAAAGACTACGTTGCCCCTCTCTAAGATCAGGACCGCTGCAAATACCAGACCGCCAACCGGCGTCCGGCCGGCAAAATCCCGGTGAAAAGCCCTGAACAGGGCCATCCCTCTTTGTTTGTGCCCACTAAAAAGACCGATATAAAGGTGATCGATAAGCACAGATGATGGTGGGTCGGGCACTCCTGCCCGACATCCTCAGACGGGCAATCGCGGGAGCGCACCAGAAAATGGCCATCTTCGGCGCATACGAAACCTCCGAGGAGCTCGAACGCACTCCGTTCTCCGTCGTTTTCAAAGCCAGCCAGGCCGACGGCAAAACGCGCTCACCATTCATCATCAAATCCCTCGACCTCGACGCCACCGCCGTCGACCCTCAAACCCTCGACGCCAAAAACCAGCAGTTCCTCAGCGCTGTTCGCGTTCAACAAAAAATCTCCGACCGCAGCGGCACGTGTCACTGGGCCCCTGTGCATGATGTAGGCACGGTTCGCGGCCGCGCGTTTTACGTCAGCGATTTTTATCCCCGCACCGTCGCCGGGATGATCAAAGGCCGCGTCAAAGTCAGCCCCCGCGCGCTCTACTCCGTCATCCGCGGGGTGATCCTGGGCCTTCAGGAACTCAATCAGTACTGCCGCCGCCCCCACGGCAATCTCAAGGCCCCCAACATTCTCATCGCCGACCCCGACCTCGATCCCACCGAAGTCTATCTCTCCGATCCCTGCGCCGATGAGCAGCTCCCCGCCGAAAGCGCGGACGCCGCCGACATGAAAGCCCTCGGGCGGCTGATCTATCAGCTCGTCACCCACCGCCCCTTCCCCGAAGTTGGCGGATGGCCGATCCAGCCCAACGCTGAATGGCATCGCCTGGGCCGCCGGCGCGGCAAAGACTGGCTCGCCTTCGCCAACCAGCTCCTCGACCCCCTGACCGAAAAGCCCATGACCCTCGACGACGCCGCCGCCGCCATCAAAAAGCTCGGCGCGCCGCCGTTGCTCTCCACCAAACATCTCGCCGCCGCTGCCGTCATCGCCGTGATCGCGGTCGGCACTTATTTCACCTACAAATTCATCCAGAGCGGCGGCCTCGCCCCTCGCGCCAACGCCCAAGCCAACTCCACACAACCCGCCACCCCAGAGACCAAAGCTGACCAGCCGCCACGGCCTCCTCGCGTCGATCCCATCACCACCGAAATCCAGGCCCACCGCTCGGAAATCGACAAACGGCTCTCAATTCTCGAAGCCTCCCGCGATCCCCTCCTCGCCCGTTTTGCTTCTCTACTCGAATCTCCTCCAAACGAATCCCTCCCCGACTCCAACCGCCGGCTCGCCGATCTCGACAACCTCAGCAAAGACCTGGCCGCCGCCGCCGAAAAGGATTTTCCCAACGTCGATCGCCAGCAGTTCATCCAGGAAGCGAAAATCCACCAGGACACCAAATCCAAAACCACCCTCATCCCCGACGACTTCAGAAGCTGGCTCAAGGAAGTAAAAGACCCCCAGTTCGCCCGTCTCGATGCCAAGCTCGATCCCCGCAAAACCTGGCAACCGGGGCTCCGATCGGTTCGGCTCCGCCTCGATGAGCTTCGCCAGATGACTCCCGCAGCGGCCGAAGCGGCTGGGGCCGAAGTCGAAAAGCTCTCCAAAGCCATCACCCAAACCCGCGAACGTCGTTGGAACACCGCGCAAAGGCCGGTGATCGAACAGGAAATCAAAGATATCGATGCACGCGTCCTCACGCTCTCCACGAACATCGAAACCACCATCCAAAACCAACAAACCGCCGACACCAAACTCGCCCAACTCCGCGGCAAGCTCGCCTCCAACTCCCTCATCCTCACCAACGACTCCCTCCAAGCCGAGTGGGACAAAGCGCGACAGGAAATCCTCGAAACTCTGAAGAAAGATCCGGCCCAGATCGACGCCCTTTCCAAAAAAACCACCGACCTCCACACCCGCCTCTCGCGCCTCGATCAGACCATCGCCGAATCCGCCAAACTGCTCAAAACCAACGACTTCATCCCCGCCATCGCCAAGCTCGACGACCTGAGTCGCGCCTATCCCGAAGATCGCATCCCGCGCGACCACCGCTCTTCCCTGGCCGCCCCGCTCTACGATCGCGGCCAAAAATTCCTCAAAGGCGAGGGCGTCAAAGCCGACCAAAGCGAAGCCTATCGCTGCCTCCTTCTCTCCGCCGGCCTGGGGGAAGCTCGCGCCGCCCGAATGCTCGGCCGAATCCCACCCGAAATCGGCGTTTCCTCCAAAGACTCTCCAGCCCTGCTCGACCTCTTCAAAAAATCCGCCGACACTGGCGACGCCCCAGCGATGAACATCGTGGGCTTCATGTACGAAAACGGCTGGGGCGCTGCCGCCGATCCAAAACTCGCCATCGATTACTACACCAAATCCGCCAACGCCAATTTCGGCGGGGCAATGAACAACCTCGGCTTCCTCCACTATTCCGGCCGAGGAGTTCCCCAGGACAACAAAAAGGCCTTCGAATGGTTCAGCAAGGGCGCTGCCGCCGGCTATGCCGCCTCGATGAAAAATCTCGGCACCATGTACCAGAACGGCCACGGCGTGAAAGCCGACGGCGCGCAAGCCGCCCAGTGGTATCGCAAAGCCGCCGACGCCAATGATGTCAGCGCCATGACCCGCCTGGGCATCCTCTACGAAGAAGGCAAGGACACCCCCCGCGATTACAAGCAATCCGCCACCTGGTATCGCAAGGCCGCCGAAGCCGGCGAAGGCCGCGCCATGCTCGGCCTGGGCAACCTCCTGGAAAACGGCCTGGGCCTCGATCGTGATGAAGCCGACGCCGCCAACTGGTATCGCAAAGCCATCGCCGCCGGCGAAGTCGGCGCGCTTGGGCGCCTGGCCAATCTTCTTGAGCAAGGCCGCGGCGTTGCCAAGGATGAAGCCGAAGCCTTCAAGCTCTATCACCAGGCCGCCGATGCCGGCGATCCGATCGCCATGGCCGCCCTCGCCGACATGTACGCCTCCGGCCGCGGCACCACCAAAAGCGAAGCCGAAGCATTCAAGTGGTACAGCAAAGCCGCCGACGCCAACGAGCCCTCCGCGCTCCGCACCCTGGGGCTCATGTACGCCGACGGCCGCGGCACCGCCAAGGATCCCAAAAAGGCCATCGATCTTTTCAAGCGCGCCGCCGACGCCGGCGATCCACTCGCGGCCAAGGACCTGGGCATGATCTATCTCCGCGGCGATGGCGTGGATAAAAATCCCACCGAGGCCGCCAAGTGGATGTCCAAAGCCGCCGACGCCGGCGAGCCCGCCGCCATGAGCAACCTGGGCGTGATGTATCTCAACGGCCAGGGCGTGGCCAAGGATGAGAAGAAAGCCCTCGAGCTTTTCCGCAAAGCCGCCGACGCCGGAAATGCCGGCGCGATGGCCAACCTCGGCGTCATGTACAAAAACGGCCGGGGCGTCGCCAAGGATCTTTTCGAAGCCTTCGAATGGTATCGCAAAGCCGCCGAGGCCAAAGATACGCTGGCGATGAACAACCTCGGCCTGATGTATCAGTCCGGCCAGGGCACCAAGCGCGACTATCCGGCCGCACTCCGCTGGTTCAAGTCCGGCGCTGATGCCGGCGACGCGGCCGCCATGAACAACCTGGGCATCATGTATGAGCTTGGCCAGGGCGTGGCCCGCGATCCCGCCGAAGCCGCCAAATGGTTCAAAGCCGCCGCCGCGGCCGGCGAACCCACCGCCCAGAAAAATCTCGACCGCCTGCAAAACCCGCGAACGACCACCACCAATCCCCCCCGCCGCGACCGCATCAGCAATCCCTGAAAACGCTGTTGTGCGCCCGCATCTTGCCCGCATCCCGTCCGCTCGCCTACTATTCTCCCATCTAACATGCTCGTGGGTCCGGCTGTGCCGGACTTCTGAATTCAAAGGAGAGCCTCATGCGCATCAAAACAATCCTCGCCCTCATCGTCCTCACCTCTTCTCTCGCCCAAGCCGCATCAACGACCTACAAAGTCGATCCAGCCCACTCCTTCGCCCTCTTCCGCATCAAGCACATGGATGTCGGCCACGTCTATGGCCGCTTCAACGAGCCCAACGGCACCATCACCCTCGACGATGCCGACCCAACCAAATCCTCCTTCACCCTCGAACTCCAAACCCAGAAAGTGGACACCGGCATCCAGAAGCGCGACGACCATCTCCGCAGCCCCGACTTCTTCAACGTCAAACAATTCCCCACGATCAAATTCAAAAGCACCTCCGTGAAGAAAACCGACAAGGGCTATGAAGTCACCGGCGACCTCACCCTGCATGGCGTCACCAAGCCCATCACCTTCAACCTCGAACAAACCGGCCAGGGCGCTATGGGCCCCCGCCAGATTATCGGCTTCGAAACCACGCTGGACCTCAAGCGCTCCGAATTCGGCATGAACAACATGATCGGCCCCGCCGCCGACGATGTGCGGCTGATCATCAGCCTCGAAGCCGGTAAATGATGGATCGCGGGAGAGGGGACGGTGCGGCGAGCCGTACCAACATGAATCTCAGCCCCCACGACATCCACCACGGCATCCTTCTCCCCGCGTTCCTCGCCGTGGTTTTTCTTCTTCCGGCGCTGATCCCCAAGCTGCGCCGCCGCGCTCATATCCCGCTTCTGGTCGCTCTCACCGTCGCGTTTATCCTCCCCTACCTTCATCTCTTCGGTCGCCCGCCCCTCCCACCAACTGAATCCATCCAATGGCTGTTCTATCTCCCCTTCGCCGTCTTCCCTATCGCTCTAATCATCGACCTCACCAATCTCCGCTCCCTCTCGCTCCCCCTTCTCGTTCTCTCCACTACGTTGATCCTCTGGCCCATCCTCCGCAATGGCAACTCATTCGCCGAATCCATCACCATCATCTCCTTCATCACCCTCGCGAGTTTTCTCTCTTACCTCTCTCTCACCCGCCTCTCCCCCCGCATGGGTAACCCATCCACGCACCTCATCCTCCTCCTCATCATCGCCGCCACCAGCCAAATTCTTCTCATGTCCGGCAGCCGAACCCTCGGCCAGACCTCTCTCATCGTAACCGCCGCCCTTCTCGGCTCGCTCCCGCTGGCCTGGTGCCTGAAATTCCCCCCAACCCCCGGCCCGCTTCTGCTCGTCCTCCTCCTCTGGCACTCCCTCCTCATCTGCGGCCACTTCCTCGCCAGCCTCACTCCTCTCAACGCATTACTTCTAATCATCGCCCCCCACCTCGCCTGGATCGCCGAAGGAGCGCGTCCCCGCCACTGGCCCAAACCCGCCCGAATCATCCTCCGCTTCGCCGCCGTCCTCATCCCCATGCTGATCGCCCAATCCCTCGCCCTCCGCGATTTTCTGGAAGCAACGCGCGAGATGCAGTTGTAAGGCCATCCGTTTTCATAAGCCCGCTTTCCCGACTTTCCACCCCCATTTACACTTCCGGTTATGGATCCTCTCCTGGCCAGCTACGAAGAAGTCCCCTACGAATCCACACCCATCCACGACGCCCATCCGGACGTCATGGCCACCTCGGCCCTGCTCCTGGGCCTCGATCCGCCGCCCGTCCCCACCTCCCGCATCCTCGAGCTGGGCTGCTCCACCGGCGGCAACCTCATCACCGTCGCCCTCTCTTTTCCCAATGCCACCTTCGTCGGCATCGACCTCTCCCCACGCCAAATCGCCCAGGGCCAGGCGATCGTGCAGCGCCTCGGGCTCAAGAACGTCTCGCTTGCGGCCAAGAGCATCCTCGACATCGGCCCGGATTTTGGCCAGTTCGACTACATCATCTGCCACGGCGTTTATTCCTGGGTCCCGCCGGAAGTTCGGCAGAAAATCCTGTCCATCTTCTCCAGGAATCTTTCCCCCACCGGGCTGGCCTACGTCAGCTACAACACCTATCCCGGATGGCACATCCGCGGCATGGTCCGCGAGATGCTCAACTACCACATACGCAACATCCACGAGCCCCAACAGCGCATCCTCGAGGCTCGCGCCTTCACCGAGCTGCTGGCCAAAACCGTCCGCGATCCGGATGGCCCCTATGGAAGGCTGCTGGCGCACGAGGCCGAGGCGGTGCGCACCGCCCCCGACTTCTACCTTTATCACGACCACCTCGAGCGGGACAATTGCCCGCTCTATTTCCACGAATTCGCGCAACGGTGCGCCGAGGCCAATCTGGATTTCGTGGCCGAGGCGCGACTGGCCAATCATGCGCCGCCGATGCTCTCGGCCGCCATTCGCGAGGCGATGGCGCAGCTCCCCAGCGAAGCCGTCGAGCGCGAGCAATACCTCGACTTCCTCCAGAACCGCACCTTCCGCCGCAGCATCCTTTCTCACAGCGGAACCGCGGCCAAAATTGCCCCTTCCCCGCAGCGCGTGGCCGAGCTTCACGCCGAGTGCAACGTCCGGCCGGTCGCCGAGGCAAAGCAGCGCGATGTGGAGCAATTCGTCACCCGCGAAGGTCAGAAATTCTCCACCAACAATCCCTGGATCAAGTCGCTCCTGCACACGCTCTTCGACATCTGGCCGCGGTCGATGTCGTACGCGGATTTGCAGGCCCAGGTGGCCGGGCGGCTGGGAAATTCGGGGACGGAAGACCGGCTCATGCCGACGCTGATGCAGTGCTATCTGGCCAACCTGGTGGAGCTGAATCGGTATCCACCGAAGTTCGCCCTCGAGCTTTCGCAGCGGCCGCGGGCATTTCCCATTGCCCGCCTTCAGGCCGCCGACGGGCTGGATCGCGTGAGCACGCTGCGACACCGAACCATCATCCTCGGCGAGTTTGACCGCCTGATTCTCCCCATGCTCGATGGCACGCGCACGCTGGCCCAGCTCACCGACGAAGCTCTGGCGGCCATCAGCCGCGGGGAGTTCTCAATTCAAAAGCAGGACCAGCCCGTGACCGATCCGGCCGAAGCGCGGGAGGTGATCGCGGAGTCGATCCCCATCGTGCTCCAGCGACTGGCGCGGGCGGCGCTGCTGATGGAATGAAGCCTACACAACCCGGGCCGAACTGCTCGCGTCGTTGAGCGCGGCAAGCAGGATTTCCTTGACCCGCGGCTTGCCGATCTCGCGCTTGCCAAAACCCGGCAGCGCCCCCGCCGCCACGGCGGCCGCCTGTGCGTCGGCATGGTTGCTCACCAGCATGGTCCGGAGGTTGGGATGCGTCCGCCGCAGGCGGGCGATCAACTCGACACCCTCTTCTTCGGGAAAGCCCCAATCGAGGATCCGGTTGATCAGCACCAGATCGGCCCCGCTCTCCAGCGCCCGGGCCAGCGACTCATCATCATCGGCCGCCGCTACGGAAACGCCCGGCCCGGCGGCCGATACGGCGATCCGCAAATAGCTGCTGTCCGCCCCGCAGTGCCCGACGAGCACAACCTTCTTACCCATTACAACACCCTATGCCCATTGAAATTGAACGATCCGACACCCACTCCTGTCATCCGTTTAGGCCCTCATTCGGGATCATCCGACGAATTTTCACCCTCAGCAGCCTTGGGCTGGTCCGACCGGCGGAAGATGGCCACCACCCGGTCGATCGACACCACGAAGAGCTTGTTGTCATGCTCCAGCTCGACCGGAATGGCCTCGCGCGGGTCGAAGAGGACCTTGTCATACTGGCGGATGGTCTGGTCCTCATCGTTCTCGATGGCCTTGGAGACGGCGATGACCCGGCCGGTGATGACGAGGATTTCGTGGCTATCGGGAAGGACGATGCCGGACTTGGTTTCGCGCTTGTTGTCATCCTTGCGGACGACGACGCGTTTGCCGATGGGCTCGATGATGTCGAACTCCGATCGCTTCCTGGTCGGTTTTGTTGCCATGTCCTTATTGTATCGGCGCTGAGGGGCGGGCGAAGTTGGGTTTGTTGCGTCAAAAGAATATGCGGGGGGGAGGGCGGAAATGGCGTTTTTTGAGCGATGGAGGGGGATTTGGGTTCGTTTGGTGGGTTTGATTTTGATCCTGTCGGTGGTCCGTTGTCCGTGGTCAGTTGTTGGGGAAGGGGAGAAAAAAAAGTAGTTCGCAGAGGGTTGGGACGCGGTTTTTTGTAAAATTAGCTTACGACTGAGGTTGCGGGCGGGCGGAGCAAGGAAGTTCCAAAAAAGGCGAGTCCTTTCCACGTCCTTTTCGAGTCCTTTTTGCGTCCCGAATGAGTCCTTTTTGCTCAAAATTGAGTCCACGTCGCCAAAAAGCGAGTCCCGATGCTCGAAAGAGGAGGGAGGGGAGAAGATAGAGGGGAGTGGGCGCGCGCAGGGGGAGGGGATGAAACGTGAAACGCAAAATGAGATGCCTGAGGGCGGGGAATCTCCTAAGATACGGCTGGGTGGGTGAGAGCAGAGCATTTGACTTACCCCCTTTCGATCATGGGCCAATACAATGTCCGGCAGAGCCGGACCTACGGTCTGGCGGTTCGGCATAGTTCATATCATATGGTTAGGGTGTTGTCAAGTATATTCGGCCGGTTTTTTTGCGGGTTTTTTCCTGGAGGTTGAGGGAGGTACCCAACCCGTGGTGCGGCCTGACCGCGCGGCTCATTTCCATGCTTGTGGAAAACTAACTGCGTCTCCGTTCCATCGTCCGGCACGTCCATCGGCCAGTTGGAGCAGTTCCTGCCCGGACGTCTGGAAGCAGCGCGAGATCATGTCATCCCTTCGGTAACTGCGCCTTGGCTAAGTCGAGCATGCGGCGTTCGTCCGTGGTGAGCCGTTCTTTGAAAGGGCTCAGTAACGAAGCGACAGCGTCATACTGACGGTGTGCCCACGCCACATAGGCGGCGCGACTCACGCGGTCCAAATCTCGGTCATGTTCGTACCGCCAACAGTCGAGGTCCCTCTGGGCGTCGAGGCGACTAAAAAGGGCGCGGTCCCCACGCAGAGCATCCTGCCCGTACGCCGTGTATAGTCCGGCGAGGTGATGCAGGGCCGCTGCAACTTCGTCGTGCGAGGCGACGATCTCCTGCATCTGCGCTTCCGGCAGATCGTACTGACCGACGGCGCGGAGCAACTCCGACAACTGGAAGGGGCGTTGCACCGCATGGACTACGCCTGCCTGCAGACCAAAACTCGACACCAATTCGCGTGAGCGGGACGCATCATACGCCACCGTCAAGAACATCTCCGCGCCATCAAGACGAAGTGCAAGGCTCCCCTCCGCCGGCATCCGCAGGCCATAGGCGCGGCATAATGGGCCAAAGGCTTCTTCCACCAATCGTCGAAACTCTACGTGCTGGATTGCCATGAGATCTCCTATGGAGCTGGACGATAGGCTCCCATTGTGGCATCGTATATCCAACCTTTGGCCATGAAACCGGGACGGGGCTAGTTTTTTGGAGATGGATTCTTTTTGGGCCGGCCTTCGGGGCGGAGGGTGTGGTCGAGGTGGAGGCGCGAGGCGGTGGCGAGGGTCCAGGCGTCGCTGCCGAAGGGGCGGCTGCGCTGGAGGCTGATTTGGATGCGTTGCGATTCCTTTTCGGTGAGCGGTTGATTGACGTGATGGGGCCAGTTGCGGGGGATTGGGACTGGCCAGGGGGAGAGGAGATCCTGGAGTTTGGCATCGCCGGCGGCGCGGATGGAGAGGCTGGAGTAGGGCCATGACTGGGCGCGGCGGGTGAGGTTGGCGGAGAGGGGATTGCGTTCGACGTAGCGGCAGAGGGTGAGGAAATGTTCATCGCGCTGGACGGGGAGGGATTTGAAGCGGTCCTGGTAGAGGTGGCCATAGCCGACGGTGTGGTGGGAGGTTCGCCAGCGCATGGCGTGGGTGTGGGTGAGCCAGCGGAAGAAGTTGGTGAGCTGGCCGTCTTTGTGGGGCCAGACGACGAAGTGCCAGTGGGAGGGCATGAGGCAGAAGGAGAGGATGCGGATGGGGTGGCGCTGGTGGGCTTCGAGGAGGATGCGGAGGAAGGCGTGGTAGTCGGCGGATTTGCGGAACATTTTCATGCGGCCGACGGTGCGGTTGAGGACGTGGTAGACGAGGCCGCCGATGATGGTTCGTGCGCGACGTGGCATAGTGGGGATAGTACCGGCTGCGAAAAACGGCGTCAAGAAAGATTCACGTCCCCTTTTCCGGCCATTCATGGCAAAGGCCATTCGGCTCAAGGGCCCGACTCCCCAGACA
>JBGPEF010000127.1:0-11735 GCA_041482675.1 Tepidisphaeraceae bacterium
ACGCGCTATCGAGGGTGAAGGGCGTCAGGTTGGTCCGCTGGAAGCTGAGGCGGGCGCCATTAGCACTAATCGTGAAGGTGTCGCCACTGCTGGTTGAGCCATTGACCTGAAGCACATCAGTGCCGCCGCCGCCCTCGACCACATCGCTCCCGTCGCCGGGGTTCCAGATGATCGTATCGGAATCTCCGTCGCCGAAGATCGAGTCTGCTCCCGTGCCGGCGGTGACGGTGTCGTCGCCGGCTCCGCCGGAGATGTAGTCCGCTCCCGCGCTGCCGGTAATGGCGTCGTCGCCAGTTCCGCCAAGGATGGTGGCATCCCCGCCGCTGGCATCGACCACATCATTGTCCGCCCCCGCATCGATAGTGATCCCCAGAGGCACGCTGATCTGCCCGTTCGTGCCGTCAATGGTGATTGAATCATCCCCGCCGAAGGAACGGATGTTGATTTTGGTCAGAGTGCTCAGCGGGACGGAGACGACGGGAACGGCACTGTTCAGGAACACATCGAGAATGCTCGGATTATCTGCATTCAGAACGAGGCGAATGGTGTCCGGTTGGTTCAAGAAATCGGTATCGCCGTCGATCTGGAGGATGCCCGCATCAAAAATCGCGGTGCTCAGACTGGGGATGGTCCAGGCGCCGCGGCCCCAACTCCCGGCCAGGAGAACATCGTCAGTCTTGTCGTAATGCAGGTCCTTTACGACAACGTTGGGCATACCGCCACCCAGTTCGGACCAGATAGCGCCAGGTCCAGGATTGAGAGTTCGGAAGACGCCGCCGTAGCCGCCGACCATGACGATGTCGTCTCCCGCCGCCGGTGAGGGGGTGAATATTTCGATGGTGCGCAGGTCATTGGTCAGGCCATTCTTGCCGGCCGACGGGAGGTTTCCGGTAGTGTTCGTCCAGTCGCTTACGGCAGAGCCACCATTGACGAAGCGGAAAACGCGGGCATTGGAGTCCACGACATAGCCGCGCTGCCAATTGTCCGGATCGAGCACAATGTCATTGGGCGCACTGCCGGGGTAGTTATTGAGGGTTGTGAAATCGGCGAGAGTTGGGTTGCCCGGAGTGGAGATGGCGCTTCGCCGAAAGAGTCTGCCGAAGACGCCGTTGACAGTGCCGCCGCTGGTGCCGACAAAAACGACGTCCGGTACGGCAGCGCCTCCGAACCGTCCGCCGTAGGCCATCGTCTGGGTACTTCCAATCGGATTCAACGGCCTAAACTCATCGCCTTCGTCGATGATTGGTATTGTGTTGGCAGGCGGATCTGAGAAGTCGCCGTCGTTATTCAGTCCGTCGCTGTTAAGGTCCTGTAGGCCACCGAGGGAGAAGAAGTTGTCTCCGCGGTTGAATGATTCGTAGAGGAAATTGGTGCCCAGGAGCATTCGCGTGGGAGCTACGGAGTTCAGTACGAAGGGTTGGGTGAATTGAATGGTGCTTCCGCCCGCCACGGCATTCTCGACGGGCCCCAGGGTGTTGGCGGGAGGGCCGCCGTTGGTGGCGCCGTTGATAACGGCCCCAACATTCGCCGAGCCGCCCTCGATATTGGCCGCATTCACCGTGCGCCGGGCAAATCCGCAGGCAAAGAGGTTCTGGCCGCTGGTGTATTGAATGGTACTGCCGGGATGAGCGGTTTGATCGTTATCCACGGCCACAGTCCCGCCATCGCAATCTTGAGCCTCAGGCCAGTCGATGGGATAAAGCGGATCGCCGTTGGCGCGCTGGCGCGGAGTGCCGTTGTCCTGGGTGCCGCCAAAGATGGTGTTATTCAGCGAGTCCCAAGCAACGGAGTAGAACTCAGTGGGGCGAATATTTCCTTCCACAGAGTGCCACACGCGGCTGGGGTCGGCGTTGTTGGGATTGACCAGGCGATAGATGCCGCCATCGTTGGAGTTGTCCAAGTTGCCGTTGGCATCGAAAACCATATCACGATGGTCGGGGTGTGGGCCGCTGCCACCGGCTGCGCTGCCTGTGACCGGTTGCCACTGGGTTCCGGCTGCCTGAGATGCATCGCCACGGAACATGCGGCCGTGATTGCCGATGCCAAATCCGCTTCCCTGGGAGCCAGCGATGAAGACGACGTTGGGCAAATTCGGATCGGCCACGAAGCCGACGAAGTTCCGGCTGACGTCTGTAGGCGTGTCCATAGCGGTCCAGGAGCCGCCCTGGTCGGTGGAGCGGAAGACACTGAGGGTGGGAGCGGGCGGCGCGCCAGTTGCTCCGCTGATCGCCGCATAAACGACGTTGTTGCCTCCGCTATTGTGCGTGGCCAGCTCAATATTGTTGGCTTGATTGATGGTGGCGACGGGGATGTTCCCATTGGCCGGGTTCCAGATCTGTCCGCCATCGGTGCTGATGAAGATTCCCCGCCCAACGCCGGGAATGGCCGCATAGAAGCGCATGTTGTTGCCGGGATCAGCGCGGAGGGCGGTGACGTTGCCGTTCAAAACAGATCCGTACGACGTGCCGCCATCGGTGCTGCGGAAGACTCCGTTGCTGGCGCGAACCAATACGACTTGGGTGACGCCGGAGCCGATGGAAGTGGGGATGATGGTAAAGATATTTCGGCCCGCCAGCGCTGTTTGCTGGGTCCACGTATTGCCGCCATCGGTGGACTTGAGGATGCCGTTGAGGGGTCCGCCATCGCCAGCGCCGCTGCTGACGCGGGCGTTGCCCGCAAAGATGGTGTTGGCATCAATTGGACTGATGGCGATGGAACCCATCGAGAGCGATGGGTATTGGTCTGTCAGCGGAGTCCAACCGGGGCTGGCTGCGTAGGCGTTGTCGGTGCGCCACACTCCGCCGTTCACGGTCGCCACGAACAGTCGATTCGCATTGCCGAGATCGGGGGCAATGGCGTTAATCGCTCCCACCATCTGCCCCTCTTGTCCAAATCCCGCATTGGAGATTGGACCGGGTCCCTGTTCGACCCACCCTGGGACTCCAGAGACGGTGACGGATAACAGCCGACGCTCTTCCAAGGCTTCACAGCAAACCTGCCGCGCTGCCGAAACCATCGCGCGGTGAGAGCGCGCCCGAGAGTGATTGCGTAGCCAAGTCATGACGGTGTCCTCCTTCGCAAGACATGCACGACCAGACAACTGATTCAGATGTACAGCGTGTCGCCCGAAGGTGCAGTTACAAATGCCCTGCCAGCTATGCCCACGAAACAGAAGTGAGTCAGAGAAGCGGCACCAATATTAGGTGCCAGCATTGTGAGATTGTCAATAGAACGGCAGCAACAAAGCCGATGGCGGCACTGGAGAGTTCGCGCGTTACTAATTTAATTCGCCCTGAGCGCCGGCGGGTGGCGCAGTTTCCAGAATCAGCACCCAGTCACCATCGCCGTCGGCATTGTTGCCGGGAGGCGTAAAGCTGCGTTTGCCGCGATTAACAAAAGGCGAGCCTTTGATGTGGGCATAAGTCCCTTGGCTCGGATCATACCAGCGGGCCGTCGCCGCTCCCGCCAGCCGGCTCATGTCCACCGACACCGTGCGCCGCGTGGGCAGGTAGGCCATCACCAGCTTGCCATCGGGCGTGCGGGCCGTGGTGACGTAGTCGCTGGTCATTGCGTATCGATTGCCCGGCGTGGTTGAGTCATCGAACGTCCCGTATCCCTCCGTCAATACCTCGTGTTTCTGATCCGGAACCAGCTCGTGCCACGCTCGCGGCTCAAAGAGCGATCGCACGTGCGCCATCTGAATCGCGCCAGGCGTGTCCAGCTTTTGTTTCCACCCGTCCTTAAATGGCCAGGTGTAGCCGTTGCCGTACAACTGGCCGCAGGCGCCGGCGAGGATCGACCAGTACTCCTGTCTTCGCAATATTGCCGGCGTGCTGTCGCGTTCGAATTCGTAATCCGACTCGATCATCACCACCGGAATTGCCTCGGTTCGGTTGTAATCCTTCTGAACCTGGGCGTAAGGGGGGTAGTAGGTGTACGACGCGCACAGGTCGATCACCGGCTTCCACCTCGGATCGTCCAGCGAGCCGCTCACCAGATAATTCAGCTCCACGGTATGGAGATGCCGTGAGTCTTTCTCCTTGATCCCCTGCGCCACGGCGAGTACGGCTGCATCGTGTTTTTCATCCTTCCACGATTGGAAGTCATTCCCGCTCATCCAGAGAATATTATCGAACTTCTTGTAGCGCTCTCCCAGATATTGGCCAAACGCCCGGCACTTGTCTGGACCATTGGCCACCATGATTTTCAGATGGTCGATCGTTTCACAAGGGTCGAGGATGACCAGAAGATTATCCGCGGCGGCCAACTCGATCATGCGATCGCAGCGGGCGAAATACGCATCATCAGGTGTCGAAAGATCATCGTTGACATTGAAGGGCTTGATCCCATCGTAGGTGCTGCCATCAGCGCGTCCCCCCGTGCCCTTGCGGCACAGAAGATTGATCCACACGGCATTGAAGCCGTGCGAGTGGCGGTTGGAAAAAAACACCTGGGCGTCGGCCGTGGAAACATTCACCATCAGCGCCTGCGGTGATTCGCCGGCAATCAGAAAGGGATTGTCCTTCTGATCCACGAGATAGCGGCCGTTGGGCCCCACCTTCAACGGAAACGCCGGCCCCGCCCCAAGACAAATAGCCATGCAGACAACAAATACTGGGTGGTTCACTATTCGCCACAGCCGATGCTGACTTTGGCACAGTAGAGTGGGAGGCATATCTCTTATAATAACCGCTGCAGGGATCGAACCTGCGACCTTGAGTTTAGGAAAATGGCTCGACGGGGGCAACTAACGTGCAATATCGCACTGTGTTTACGAGTGATTTTGCGCTTCGGTGTCTTTGTACAATCCTGTAACGACATGTCTTAGTTTCACACGGTAAAACAGTATCGGCCAGAGCGCAAGGCAGTGCATACCGGTTTGGTAATCGGGCTGATTTGCCGCCCACGTTTGCCCAGGAGCGACGATCAGAAGCACCGATGAGCTGTCGGCCGTTGGTGGCGCCGACGGGCCAGAATCGATTTGTGGGGCAACAATGACCGACATGGTATGATGCTTTGGGTTGAAGCGATTTGGACGGCGCGCGATGTAAGTCGTGGCCGCCCTTTTTTGTTCATCTAATCCGCAAAGGGGGTAATGGCGCAGCGCCCGGTGATGGTGAACGCAAGGGGTACCCTTGGAGAGAGGCTCGGCATGAGCGTGACGGCAAGAGAAGGAATTAGCATCGAGGTGTCGATCGGCGAGTTCGTTGATCGTCACTTAATAAACCGGGTGCGAACGGAAAAGCGGTCCTCCGTTGAATCGCACTGGCTGGTAGCGCGGGTAGAGGAGTCGTCAAGAACGGTGGAGCAACTGAACGTGCAGCCTGCCATCATTGAGCACCTTTACCACGTCCATCTACGACTTTGGGACCTCGAGCAGCGCGTCCGAATGGCGAAAGACGACGCCGAGTTCTGCGGCTTGGCACGAATCGTTTTCGCCCTGAACGACGAGAGACACAATTTGAAGGCGCAGATCGACCACGCACATCCAACGCGGTGTTCTATGAGGCGAACCTATAGCACCGGAGACTCATGAAAATTGTCACCTGCTCAGTGGCGCCTGTTTTCCGCTCCGAAGTTCATGGAGGCTCGGGACGCGTGCTCGTTGATGTGGCGCTTGCCCTTGGAGCTGGCGGGCTCATAACGTTCGTCCCCGTTCATTTTCGTTGACCAAGTCCCGCAGCGCGCCCGCCATGCGCTCGAACACCGGGTCCCACTCGCCCGGCCGCGTCTGGCGGAACAGCCGGAAGGTCGGATACCACGGCGAATCTTCGCGATCCAGCATCCAGCGCCAATCCGGCCCGCGCGCCAGCGCCAGCCACACCGGCCGGGCCAACGCGCCGCCGAGGTGCGCGATGCTGGTGTCGACGGAGATGAGCAGGTCGAGATTCTCCAGCGCCGCGGCGGTGTTGGGCAAATCCGGGCCGAGTTGGACGAAGCGCATCCCCGCCGGGACCGGCTGCTTCGACGGTTCGCCCACCTGGAGCGAGTAAAACGTGACCCTCTCGACGCCCGCAAGCGGCGCCAGGTCCGTCAACTTGCACGAGCGCGAGCGGTCGTTCTGATGGGCCGGATTCCCCGCCCAGGCTAGCCCCACCTTCACGTTCGGATCTTCCGCCAGGCGGTCGCGCCACTGCGCCACGAGTTGCGCGTCCGCCGTGATGTACGGGACCTCCGCCGGCACGTTCTCCAAGGTAGTGCGGAAGATATGCGGAAGGCTGGCGACCGGCGCGTACCAGTTGACCGGCGGCGGAGCCTCGCCCGGACGGACCAACTTGCTGACCCCCGCAACGGTGGCGAGGAACGGGTGAATCTCCGCCGTGGCCGCGACGTGGACGGTCGCGCCGCGCTGTGCGATCAGGGGTGCATAGCGGACAAACTGGAACACGTCGCCGATCCCCTGCTCGGTGGTGAGCAGGATGCTTTTGCCGGCCGGGTCTTCGCCGTGCCAGCGCGGGACGTCCGGAGCCAGCCACGCGCGCGCGAACGCGGCGTGCTTCCAGCGCGACTCGAACTCCTCGAAACCGCCCGCCAGATCGCCCAGCGTCAGCATTGCCAGCGAGCGGTTCGTGCGCGCGTCCGCCCGGTCCGGCCAGCGCGCCAGCACCTGCTCATACATCTCCAGCGACTGCTTCGCCTCCCCCATGTTCAGTAACGTCCCCGCGAGATTGCTGAACGCGTCGAAGTTGTTGGGGTCGAGTTGGAGGACCTTGCGGTACGTGTCGGCCGCCTCCTCGAACCGCGCCATCGTCTGAAACGTGCTGCCCAGCAGAATCCACCCGCGCACATCGGCGGGTGCGCAGGTTGTCACGCGCCGCGCGATCTCGTTGGCCTCCTCGTAACTTAGCCCGAGCCACAGGACTTCGCCCAGCTGCAACTGCGGCGAGAGCTCGTCGGGATTGAGGGTGACGGCGTGGCGCAGGACTTTCAGCGCCTGCTCGGACTGCCCGGCGCGAAAGAGGGCCATCCCGTAATTGCCCGCGATGCCGGCGTTGCCCGGCGCCAGCTCGGTGGCGATGCGATACTGCTCCAGCGCATCGCGGGCGCGCCCGACCTGGGCGAGCGACGCCCCCGCCTCGGAGCGGGCCCGGGGATCCTTCGGATCAAGTTGGATCGCGCGATGAAAGGCCGCCAGCGCCTCGGGGTGACGCCCCGTCGCCGCCAGCGCCTGGGCGAAGTGGAGCTGAAACTGCGCCGTCCCGGGAAAGAGCTGGACGGCCCGCTGGAGCAGCGGCAGCGCCGCCGCCGGCTGCCCGTGCTGTGTTTCCAGCACGCCGAGCAGGTGCAGCGCGTCGGCGTTGTTGGGCTGCGCCGCGAGCACGCGCCGGTACCCCGCCTCCGCCTCCGCCCCCCGCCCGGCCTGGTGGTCCGCCAAGGCGCGCTCGAGAATCTGAAATACCTCCTGCGGCGTCATTCGCGTGCGGGGAGTGTACCAGCCGAGCGATGCGGAGGCGACCGCGCACTCTGCCGCTATTTTGAATAACCGAGCTGCGCGATTACTTTGCCGGCCGATTGCTCGCAGGCAACGCGAAGCGCATCGGTATCGGGAGGGACGCCTAGCCCCGTGGGATCTTTCGGTCCACCGGCAATAACGTTGACGTCGCGTGCCGGCCGAACAATGGCCACAGCTTTCCGTCCCAACACGTCTGCAAAGCTCGCGACCGTTTCTTCAAACCGCGTATCGAGTTCCTCGTAGCGCACTGGGACGATCCGCGGCTGGCCCTTGGCCGCCGCCAGCCAGCCATCGACATGCGCCGCCCAGCGCGATATCAGGTTGGGAAGCTGCCGTACCTGATAGCGCATCATGTGCCCGCATGGTTCTGCGAGCGCGAACGCGCAAGGGTCCGCGACCTTGGGACCGTATAGCCATTCAAACTGATGAATGAATCGCCAAAACGACAGCATGACCTTGACCGGATCGCGATGAATGTAGAATACAACGTACCGCTGTGTAATCCGCGGCAACTCATCGGCGAAGAATTCAACCGCGTGGTGCGACTTCACGATGTTCGCCACGGGACGCGCGGCCAGGTCCAACAGCGTCTTTCTGATAGTGATCGGGGAGTAATAGTTGATATTGATGTCGTTCTCGTCGAGGTCGATTCGCGGTGCGCTGACGTACTCGTAACACGCCGCAAGCGAGTTCATCAAAAAATGCGTTCCCGAACGCTCGTGGCTGACACCATAACGGCAGGTCGCTTTTCGGAGAAAGACGTCAGCCGTTTCCGAAGCGCCGGTCGGATGACATCGGTGGCGGTACTTAGCTGTATCGCCTTTCGACGGGCAGCGTCAGCTTGATCCTGTTTGCCTTGCTCTCGATATGCGATGGCCAGGTTGTGATGCGCTTCGGCAAAATCAGGTTGGAATTCCAAGGCTCGGCGATACACAACAATTGCCTCGTCCAGCTTTCCCTGTTCCTTGAGCGCGTTGCCCAGATTGTTGTGGGCCTCGATAAAGTCTGGCCTGAATTCCAACGCCTTGCGGTATGTATCAACCGCTTTCGCCAACTCTCCCTGAGTTTGCAGACGGTGCGCCACGGCGAAAACGGTTGCGGCGAGTCCGCGGCGAGCAACGACGGAATCCTTGTCAATTGCCAGCGCGCTCTGGTACATCGCCTCCGCCTCGTCCAGTCGTCCTGATACCCCCAGCGCAGCGGCAAAATCGACTCGAGTGGCCGCATTCGTCGGCTCTGCCTCCACCAATTTGCTCAATGCGATGAGGAGAGTTGCAGCCGCATTCGAATACGCTGGATCGATCGCAATCACCTGCCGCAGAATCGATACCGCTTCGCTGAAGCGACCCAAATCGCACAGCAAATTCCCCATGTTGTTGAGCGCTCTCAGGTAATCCGGTCGCCGACGCACCGCTTCTCGGTAACTCTTGACAGCCTCCTCGCGCTGACCAAGTGCTATGAGCACCAGCGCCAGGTTGTAATGAATTCCTGCAATGCCAGGAGCGGCAGCGGCCGCCTCGCGATAATGCTGCTCGGCTTTTTTCAGCTCACCGGCTTTCTGCGCATTTTTCGCAGCGGTGAGCGCTTGCCGTAAATCCATTGTTGACACCTCGACCGCCAGCCAGCTCATCGCCGACCTGCCGGAACTGGGGAAGCTCAATCGCCAGGAGATCGCGGCGCTGGTCGGTCTGGCGGCGATGAACCGCGACTCGGGCATGACGCGTGGCCGGCGCAGCATCTTCCGCGGTGGCGCAGCGGTGCGTTGCGCGCTCTACATGGCCGCGTTCAGCGCGATGCGGTTCAATGAAATCATTCGCCGCTTCGCCGAGCGGCTGCGTGCCGCCGGCAAGCCCCTGAAGGTGACCGTGGTCGCCGCGATGCGCAAGCTGCTGACGATCCTCAACGTCATTGCTCAAAGAGAACCGGCCGTGGCATCCGCGACCAAAACGCTTGACGCCTAACACAGCCGCTTTTCCGACCCTGATGCGGCTGCGCGCCGCATGTGCCTGAGTACACGCATCAGGGGCGGGGCAACTTGCCCGTGCCACGAACGGGTCAGGTCGGATCCCAGGTGACCACGCCATCGCTTTTTGCCTCGGCGGTGTTCAGGCCGTTGACGCCTTCCGCCGGATGCGAGTGGTCGAGGTGGAGCTCCAGCGCGCCGCTGGGCGGGGCGATGGTAATGATGCCGACCGTTACGGTCCCCCTGGCGCACAGCAGCCGCGCTTCGAGCGATTCGATTAAGGATTCCGGCTGATTGGGCTGCGGCTCAAGAGAAAACGGCGACATGAGGCCTCCTTCGCGGAAATGGACGTGACCGGTGTGTGACCCTCATCCCGAATATCGGCGCGCCAATCGCTACGTCCGCCGCCGGTCGTGATCCGATCACCGCGGTGGGAAAACCGTTGCCCCCATCGCGCGGCATCAGCCAGAACGTAGTATATCCCCCGAATTCTCGATGAGCAATCTTTTGATTATAATACCCGCGGCAGGGATCGAACCTGCGACCTTGAGTTTAGGAAACCCACGCTCTATCCAACTGAGCTACGCGGGCGAGGTGTTTCCCACGTTATCGGGCTCGATGGGCAGGGTCAACTTACCGTCCTATTTCAATGTAAAAGTCGCGGCCGCGCGGGGGTTTTCATGCAGTTGCGCGCCTGTTTTCCGGCCAACTCCCTATGACGTGCCTCAAATTAACCGATGACAAACGGCTGCCGTATCACGTGACGATTGCGCATTGGAAGGGTGTTAGAGGACGTCCGAATCCAGGTCCACGAGGAAACAAGTTCAATGGTGAGCGCCGCGGACGTCAAATTCACATCTGGGCAACCAGCGCCTGGCCGCACGGAGAGCGCGGATAATGTGCGGATTTCACGGCTGATCGAGTTAATCAACTCGCTTGGGCACAGTGATCCGCACGAAGGGCTGGAAGGGCTGGCCAGCGGGGTGCTTCGATCCGGTCCGGCCGCTTATGCGGAGATCATCACCTCGGCCACCAATCCGCGGCATTACACGATCGAGCGGCTGCGCACGGATGATGGGCAGGACATGCTGCGCGGGGTGGCGCAGATGGAGGCGGCCCGCGAGAGCAGTTTTTTTGCCAACCTGATCAAATCGCCGCAGCCCAGGTTGCTGCCGCAGATCGATCTGACGGGCGATCCGGTCTTGCCGGCCGAGATGCAGGTTTATCGATCAGCGCTGGCGGTGCCGATTTTTTCAGATCAGAGCGTGGGGCGATGGGTCGTGCTGCTGGCCCGCGAGCCGGGGCAGTTTGGCGTGGCCGAATTGGAAGAACTGATCGTCCGCACCAGCCTGGTCAGCGCCATGTCGCACAATCTGCAAACGGCGCGGCAACTTTTCGATGCCAACTTGAAAGTACAACGCGAGATTTCGGAAATTGCGGACATTCAGCGGGCGCTGCTGCCGGACCAGGTGCCGAACATTCCGGGGCTGCGCATCGCGGCGAGCTATGAATCGATGACCGATGCGGGTGGGGATATGTACGACTTTGTCCCGCTGGGAAAACGGCCGGGGTATTTGCAGCGGGATGATGATCATCGCTGGGCGATTCTCATCGGGGATGTATCCGGACACGGGATCGCGGCGGCCGTCGTCATGGCGATGCTCCACTCGATTCTTCATGCCTTCCCGCAATCTCCGACCGGGCCGGCCGAATTGCTGACGCATGTGAACAGCCATCTTTGCGCCAAGCGCATTGGCCGATCATTTGCCACGGTGTTTTTGGCGTTTTATGACCCCCCTACCCGAAGGCTCACGTATGCCCGGGCCGGGCAGACGCCGCCGCTTTTTATGTCGCCGGGTCAGGAGCGGCCACAATACCTCGACACCGTGGGCGATCTTCCGCTGGGGGTCTCGCCGGAATCCACATTCGCCGAATCCACGATAGAGCTGCGTTCCGGCGACACGATTGTGCTCTACACCGATGGCATCACGGAAGCCAAGGGGCCCGGAGGGACTTTCTTTGAAACCACGGGACTGGAAACTGCGATGACACCTCTCACGGTCGATCCGGGGACGGCGATCATGCGTATTAAACAGGCCATCTATGATCATTCCCGCGGCGCCCCGGCCAACGACGACCAGACGATCGTGGCGCTCCAGGTTGAATGAGCAAACGCCATCCGGATGAGGTATAAACGTGACGATGTCCGAAAGCGTCGATGAAGAAGGTCAGACGGCGAGCGGCGATCGCGAGCGGGTGCTGATTTTTCGCCGCACGCTGGGCCAAAATTCGTTCTACTCGCTGGTATTTTGCAGCGTG
>JBGPEF010000128.1:0-11714 GCA_041482675.1 Tepidisphaeraceae bacterium
CGCGATGAGCTGATCGGCCAGAATCACCGCATCCTCAACTCCGGCCACCACCCACCCGAATTCTTCAAGGAGATGTACAAGTCTATCTCCGGCGGCCAGGTCTGGCGCGCGGAAATCCGCAATCGCGCCAAGGATGGCAGCATCTACTGGGTCGATACCACCATCGTTCCCGCCAGGGATAAGCAAGGAAAGATCGTCCAATACGTGGCCATTCGGGCAGACATCACCGAGCGAAAAATGGCCGAGGAGGCGCTGTTTCGCAGGGCGCAGCAACAGGAAGCGGTCGCGGCGCTCGGGCAGCTTGCCCTGGGCGCCTCTGAGCTGGGCGAACTGCTGAATGAGGCGGCCCAGAGCATTTCATCGGTCCTGCGCGTTCAATTCGTGCGCGTGCTGGAGTTGCAGCCCGATCGCAAAACCTTTCTGCTTCGCGCCGGGGTAGGCTGGAAGCCGGGACTGGTTGGGCACGAGGTCATCACCGCCAGCCCGGAAACTCAGGCCGGCTTCACCGTGGTCGCGGGCGAGCCAATCATCGTCACCGACCTCGCCAGTGAGACCCATTTCTCCGGGCCACCTTCACTCATCGAGCACGGCATCCGTAGCGGTCTGAGCGTCGTCATTCGCGGCGATCCCGGGCCCTACGGAGTCCTCGTCGTCAACACTGCCGAGCCCCGTCAGTTTGGCCCTGATGAGGTCAGTTGCCTCCGCGCAATTGCCAATGTCCTGGCGGCCGCAATACGCGACCAGCAGCGCCAGGAGGCACTGCGCGAGAGCGAGTCCCGAATGCGGGCCATCGTCAACACCGCCGTGGACGCCATCATCACCATCGACGAGCGCGGCATCATTCAAACCATGAATCCGGCCACCGAACGTCTCTTCGGCTACAGCACCGACGAGGTGGTGGGCAGAAACGTGTCAATGCTGATGCCCGAACCGGACAGCTCGGCTCATGACTCCTATCTTGCAAACTACATCCGCACCAGAAAGGCAAAGATCATCGGCATCGGTCGCGAAGTCACGGCAAAGCGAAAAGATGGAACCACATTTGCCGCGGATCTGGCGGTGAGTGAAATTCGATTGGGCGACCGCCGTCTCTTCACCGCAATGGTCCATGACATCAGTGAGCGCAGGCGCCTCGAGCGCCAGGTCCTGGATGCCGCCGCCGAGGAGCAGCGACGGATTGGCCACGATCTTCATGACGGACTTTGCCAGCAGCTTGCGGGCATTGCTTTCGCCAACGAGGTCCTGTCACAGAAACTTTTCGGCCGCGGCGCGCCCGAGGCTGCGACCGCCGAGAAGATCGGCAAGCTGGTGGACGATGCGATCACGCAGGCGCGCCAACTCGCCCGTGGCCTCCAGCCGGTGACGCTGGAGGCCGGTGGACTGACCGGCGCGCTGCGGGGGCTATGCTCCAAGGTTGAAGAAACCTTCCATGTCTCCTGCATCTTCGAGTGCGACAATCTGGTGCTCGTCCATGACAATGCCGCGGCGACTCATCTCTACCGCATCGCCCAGGAGGCCGTCAGCAACGCCATCAAGCACGGCAAGGCCCGCACGATTATCATGGAGCTCTCCCTGATCGAGAACGGCCTGATCTTGAGAGTCAGTGATGACGGAATCGGCTTTTCAGCGCAAAATACCGGCGGCCCCGGCATCGGCATGCACTCCATGGCGTACCGCGCCCGCATCATCGGCGGCAATCTCGATGTCCAGCGCGGCCCGCGCGGTGGAACGGTTGTCACTTGTACGATACGAAATCTCCGCGCAATGAAAGAACCTCACGATGGCAACGAAGAAAACGCAAGCGAAAACGTCCCCATCCGAGCCCGCCAGACCCGCAAAGAAAAAGATCCTCGTGATCGACGACCATCCAATCGTTCGCGAGCGCCTGGCCGAGCTCATTAATCAGGAGTCGGATCTGGTTGTGTGCGGTGAGGCGGAAGACTCGCATCAGGCGCGCAAAGCCGTCGCGGAGCTCCAGCCGGACATCGCGATCGTCGATATCACCCTCAAGGACACTTACGGCATCGAGCTGATCAAAGAGTTCAAGGACCGCTATCCAACTCTGCCGATGTTAGTCCTGTCGATGCACGATGAATCGCTCTACGCGGAGCGCGCCTTGAGAGCAGGTGCCCGTGGATATCTCACTAAGCAGGAGGCAACCAAGAAGGTCATCGATGCCATCCGGCGCGTGCTGGCCGGAGAAATTTACGCCAGCGAAAAGCTGGCGGCTACAATCCTGCAGAAAGTGGCCGGAAGGAAGACTGCGGGAGGCGGTTCCCCCACCGACGTTCTTACCGATCGCGAGCTGGAGGTATTCCAGCTTCTAGGCCAGGGCAAAACGGTGAAGGAGATCGCCAACAGCCTCTTCGTCAGCGCCAAAACGGTCGAGGCCCACCGCGAGCACATCAAGCAGAAGATGAAGTTCAAGAGCAGTGCAGAGCTGCTGCGTTATGCAATTCAGTCTGCGCTCTAACCATCATCTGATTTGCTCCGTGTGCGAGTGCCACAATATCCCGCCGTCATTGCCGGCCCAGCTGGGACTCTGCGAAAACAACAATCAGCATGGGCCAAGCTCTGCATCGACCGTCACAGTCTTCTTGCATGCTGCCAGAGATATCAAAGATGAAGCAGATGCACTCGTGCAGGCGGCGCGTCGTACCTGAACCTATACGCCGGTAGCACACACTCGAACGGGTCTCCCTGCATCGCGAAGATTGCGTCGAACGGCGCTCTCAGTGTTCGCCAAGACGGATTCCCGAACCCTCAGGCTTTGGCCTGCCTCTCCCTGACGCTGCTGCGACGGCGCAAGTCGCAGTGACGATTCTGGCATGCTCGTCGTCGAGCGGCGCGACTCACTTCGTCATTCATCGCGTGGCGGACAATTGATAAGAATCGGACGGCAACTTATCGAGAGAGTCAGAGCTGCGCTGTAAGGCGCTAGCTACCAAAAAATTTTCGTAATCGTCACAAGCGCCATTGAGTGCGTCAATTAGACCCCCCCCCGCCCTCTTTTGCAGCAAATGTCGTCCAAGAAAAGCCCAGCCCCCGCAAAACGTGCCCCCGCTTCGTTCTGGTGGGCCGCAATCTGCCGTCTATGCGGCGGGGAGATACTGGTAAACGGTTTGCCGACTCAACCCCGTCGCTCTGGCAATCGCTGCAACCTTTGCCCCCTCTGACCTCATCCGCGTAATGATCAATAACTGCTCATCCTTCACGTACAACCGCCGCCCCTTCTCCGATCCGCCCCAAGTCTTCCCATTCTCCCGTGCCACGGCTTGACCGGCTAGAACACGTTCGGCCCTCACTTCTGTTTCAAATTGGGCGAGAGAGGCTAGGACATTAGCGATCATCCTGCCTGCCGGCGTGCCAAGGTCGATACCATCCTTCAAAGACACCAGCCCCACTCTGCGCTCAATCAAATCATCAAAGAGCGCCGTAAGGCCCTTTGCCGTGCGTCCCAAGCGGTCTAGACGCCAACATACGATGGCCGACACCTCGCCCCCCTGAATCGCATCCGTCAGCTTGTTCCAGCCGGGTCTATCCATGGTCTTGCCCGTGAATCTGTCCGTGTACCACGCCACGGGCAAGTCCTGCGCCTCTGCCCACTTCTTTAGGTCGGGCAACTGTGACTTTGTGTCCTGTTGCTTTGTGCTGGTCCGGGTGTAGATGGCAACGTGCTTTTCCATATATTGTCTTTATAGTAGATACAACCATTATGTCCCGTATCGGTCCATCTGTCAAGCGTGAATTAAAAATCACAGTTCACAATTTTCGGAGAGGTCGAATCCGCCGTGGCGGGGCGGCAGAACGGGTGATTCAATTGGATACCGACTCTTGACACTTCCGCCCTCGCTTTCCACTCATCCGCCAATGATGCGTCCCAATAGACTTCCAGTTCCCGCGTGGCCGGTGACACCCCACACAGGGTAGTAGGGTTGGTCATCTTGTCCGATGCCCCCTCTCTGCAGTGTGGCGTAGTTCTACGCAGTTCTGTAGGCCAGCGGTGGCCGGTGAGCGAGGGGCGCGGGGCAATGATCGTCCTGGCGTACCCGTAGGCCGTTTCCCCGCTCTCCGTCGCTCTTGCCGAGTGCAGCATCGGGACGGTTATCCTTGCCCTCTCCGCGCGCGCGCTTAGGGCATTATTAGGACGGTTACGGGTAAAACCGAGCGCGCCGACCGGGAATTTTGGGGAGCGAGGCTTGCCAAAATTGATCGTGCGTTCGACAAAGTGTTCAAGCGATGGGAAAGGATCGCCCGGCCCGCTGTCGGGTTGACGGGTTGGCATTTGAAGTCGCCCGGCATAACCCATCGTTAAACAATCAATTGACGGCTTTGGCGGGCTGACGGCTTGCGTTCAAGTCCCCACTACCAAGAGCACCAGCAGCCAGAGCAGCAGCGGTCAACGTCGTGCTGCTGCTACCCACAGGAATTACACATATCAATTTGAAGTGTAAAAGGTGTAAGAGTCGTAAGGGATATTGCAGCACAATGACTTACGGTTGACGACTTCACTTACGGCTTGCGGGCAAGCCGCCAACCCGTTAATCGTCGTGCGGCGTCCCGCGCCCGGCATTCGTCATTCGGCGGAGGAGCTAGGTGGCTCAAAGTAGTTGGCCGGCTCATGCCATGCGGCGTGGTCACCGCCGGGCCATTTACGCTTGCCGTACCTCGCATCTATCTTTTCGCGCAGTTCCTTCAACGGCGGAAACGTCCAGCCGCGATTCTGCCCATTCGTCCAGTTCACACACGCCCAGTCTCTTAACGTGAGTCCCAATTTCATATCGCTCGCGCTTCGCAATGCGGGGATGCGCTCGCGAGCGTCGGCGTACAATCCGCGACGTGTTGCTTCCGGGTGATTCGAGTACGCGGTGTTCGGCATGCGCACAGACTGGCCCGTTGATCCGTGGCAAGTGACGCACGCGGGCAAGCCTCCGTCTGTTGCCAACAGTACAACCCATTCGTCCATCGGCGGGAGTGAGAGTTGCTGCTGTTCGCGGTGTTCATCAGTCTTTGGAATCGTCCGCACGTCGAAATCGCCAAGGTCGTACTGTTGCAGATAGTGCAATAGCGCTTCCCGCCCACCTTGCTTGTACATCTGATTTTCAAGCGCATCGAAGTAGGGTAAATCTTCTTTGTGTTGGGGCGAGACTTTGAGGATGAAAAACCGTCTATCACCCTCACCCACCGGCACGACCCACTTGTCGTTTGAGGCCATCATCAAGTGAATGTAGTTGGGCGACTGGTGTGCATTGACGCCCTTCGATTCAATCATCAAAACGTCTTCGGTGATGATTGCCTTGAGGATGCTTTCGTGCTTCTTGTCGCCAGCATAGAACGCCTCATCGGCAAACAACACGACGCAATCGCGCAAGTGGGCGTTGAATGAACCGACTAAATGTTTCGGGTCGGACACTTGCATGAAGTGTTGCCCGAACAAGCTGCCAAAGATTTTGATCGGGAAACTCTTGCCCGCCCCCTGCGCTCCCTTCAAGACGACGGCGGAGACACCCTGTTGATCGGGATATTGAATCGCCGATGCCATCCAACCAATTAGATAGCGGTAATATTCATCGACGCCGTTGCAGGCGATGTTGCGCAAATGGTCCAGATATAGCCCGCACTCACCGGGCTTCGGCAGCACCGCGAAGCCCCGCCACAGATTCACCTTGTCTTCAACGTCGCGCCCCGGCGCAAAGACGATGCTATGCTTTTGGTTGCGATGCTCTTGAGTCAGCCACCAAAGCCCCGCCGGTTTTTCAACGGGCTTGCCGTCGTCATTGAATCCCATATCGACCTTGCGGTGCATGAATCGGTTTTGAAAATCCTCGAAGCTCTGAAATTCCATTTTCAGACGTTTGGTTTTTGCCTTGCCGACTTCATCTTCAACCCATTCCATCACGCGGCACTTGCCGCCAAGCGTTTCGATTATCGTGAATCGGTCGTTGAAGTATTTGAGCCACGGATTTTGTTCGGCTTCGGCGCGCTCAATCTGTCGCATCGCGTACTTTTCGATCCGGCTTCCCTTGTCCAACACGCTCGCCGAGACTCCGAAACGTGCGTCGGTGATGATGCTGTAGATCGTTTCGCGCGGGACTTGAGCTTTGTGCAAATCGCAGACGACGCGAAATAACCATTCGCTTCGGCTACTGCCAAACCTGTTCGGGTCACGCGGATCATGCCCGCGTTGGATGATCGTCTTGGTTTCCTCGCTCACGCCATTCGGCAATTCGTCCACCGACGCGAGCGGCGTCACCTTCGATTTGTCGAGCTTTGGCGTTTCGTAATCCGGCAGTTTCCGATTGCTGTTCGCAATCGGCGGTGACTTCACGAAGCAGTCAAGGCCGTACTTTTCGCCCGGAAAACTCGCGACTTCAGAAAGAACGTCGGTTCGGCCCTTCGCTCGTTTCTTGTCATCGGGGCGATTGATTGTGCCGGGGAGTCGCATTATGCGGCATACGTCGTGGCAACTGTCGGCTGAAAGCTCAATCTCGATTTTCAAATTGTAGAGCGCCGCATCTTCGGCGACGGCAAGATTGCATCCGAGTTCAAGCGGTTGCGTCAAAAGCCAAAACGCCTGATACCCACCGCCAGAGAAAACGATGGCGCTCGCCGGCGGCAGATTCTTTTCGGCGAGCTTTTCCGGCGACAACATCGACAGGATGCGAGTCCGTTCCGTGTTCAACGGTTCGCCATCGCGCGGATCAATATCGACGTGCAAGGCATACATCTTGTCGATTTCCTCGCGTTTGGTTTTGTTGAACACGTCGGACTTTGGCAAGTTGACCGCGAAGTAAATATTTCGCGTCTGCCCTTGTTGTTCAAGCCACTCGCGGCACTTCTGTTCCCGCGTCTCATCGAACGTCGCAGTTACTTCTTTGTGCTGTCCTGGCCGTGGCTTGTTCGGCAAGAGTGCCGTCAACACCCACAACCGGCCGGGATGGAACTTTCGCAGGAAGCCAACGGAGGCCGCATAATCCGGCCCCCGTCCCTCGTCGCTCGTCGGGGGCCGGGGGCCGCCCGTCGCGGAATCGAAGGTCGTAGTAACGGTAGGAGGCTGGGCATCACGGTCGGGAGGTGCCGCAGTGAGCGTCCATTTTTCGTCATTCGGCGGCACGGGCGCGGAGCCTTGATCGGCAATCGTCTCTTGGGGTGTGTCTATCGGCGGGGAATCAGGTACTAGAGATCGGGCGGACGGTTCGTAATACATTTGTGCAAAACCTTCGGAATGAACAAGACAGCCGATGGGCTGCCAAGGGTCGGTAAGTATCGGGCATCAACTGCATTATCATCTGTTCACACTGTACACAGGCCGAAAAACGGGGCTTCGGAAATCTTCGCGGAATGTTTGGAAACGAAAACACGCAAGGTATCACGCTGGCGTGCTGTCGCGATTGACGCCAAACCGACCAAGGTTTTGCTGTCAGACTCTACCCACCAGATTAAATTTGACCACGAGAAATTTTCTCGCTGGACCTTTTTCACAGTCTGTGTATCACTGCGCAATGACTAACCCTCTTCCAAATCTGGCCGGCTTTCAGCGGTGTGTAAGATTTCCAAAAAACAAAATTTCCGCACTTGCCGCCGCACACTGAGATGGGTATCAGCTTTCAGACTTCCCCGATGGTTTGGACTCACATGGCCCGCGACCCACACTGCCCCACTGTCAATGCGTGATGAGAAGAAGCATCGCATGACGGTGAAAGGGATTGAGACCTTGGCGGGGCGGGAGGAAAGTAGCACGATGTCAGCCGATGTAATCCCCAACATCGACAGTATGCCACCGGCAGCGGTAGCGCCGGCCGCAATCTTGCCTTTGGCGGAGGCAGTGGACATCAACGGCGTAGCGGCGTTACTGTCGATAAGTAAAAGCAGCGCAAAGGCGCTCGCATCGGAAGGACGATTGCCAGCGCCGGCTTTGTCGGTGGGGAAGATTCGGCGCTGGTGGAAAAGCGAAATCCTCGCATGGCTAATGAATCAATGCCCGACACGGGCGCGATGGGTAGGGATCAGGGAATCATCAATCCGGCGATACCTAAGTGCCAGAAGTGCCGCGTAGCATACTTGCGTTTTTGGTAAGTATACGATATGAATCATGGGAATGAAGCGCGTCAAGCTGAGTGACCAGATACGGGCGGCCGTCGATGCGAGCGGGATGAGCCGGTATCGAATTGCAAAAGAGCTTGGCATCGCTGAAAGCAGGATGAGCACTTTTATGAACCGGAAGAGCGGCCTGAGACTGAACGTGCTTGACCGGCTGGCGGACCTGCTGGACATCAACATCGCCCGTAAGGGCAAGGCAAACCCATGAGCGAAGTAAACGACGATTTCCGTATCTTCAAGCGCACGTACAGGGATCGGCAGACAAGTGAGCTTGTCAAAACCGATGACTGGTACATTCAGTTTCGGGACCACCTGAGGGTGCAGCATCGCTGGCCGGCATTCGCCAGTGAGCGCCAATCCCGCAAGTTGGCGGAGAAGCTGATGGAGTTGGTGGGGGCGCGGCGGAGCGGCGAACCGCTGACAGACAAACAAACCGCTTTCCTCGAAACTATCCCCGATGAGTTGCGCGATCGACTTGTAGCGGCGGGGATCATCGACCGTCAGAGCGTCCTGCGCGGCGGCCCGCTCCTGGCGCATCTTGAAGGGCAAAAAGGTGAGGAAGGAAAACTCATCACCCCCGGCTATCAGCAGGCCCTTCAGGCCAAGGGGGGGACGCCACAGCATGTCAAAAGCACCATCGACCGAGTGAAGCGGATTATCGACGGGTGCGCGTTTTCAACGTACGCCGATTTTCGGCGGCCGGGTGCCATTACTGATGTCGGAGTTTTCCTGGGCGGACTGCGCGAGAAGAAAAAAATCAACGGTTCAAGTTACAACTATTACATCCGCTGTCTCCGCGCATTCTGCCGATGGATGGTGAAGGATGGGCGCATTCCCGCTAATCCGTTCGCGGCGCTAGAGCGAGTGAGCAATGCGGACGTGGACAAGGATGAGCGGCGCGAGCTTTCCGTGGATGAAGTGCGATGGCTGCTGGACACCACACTCGCCACAAACGTTATCCGGCTTGGATTGAGGGCGGAACAACGTGAGCGTCTTTATCGCTTTTCATTTCAGACGGGGATGCGGCCCGGTCAGATTCGCGGCCTCACCAAAGCATCGTTCGACTTTGACGCCGATCCCCCGATTGTGACCGCCAGAGCAGCAACTGTGAAGCGGCGGAAGATTCACACACAAGTATTAACTCCCGAAATGGCGACCGAGCTTAAAGGGATTTTCTCAACCATGATGCCTGCCGCTCTCGCATTCAAGATGCCCAGCGCGTGCAACCTCGCCCGGATGTTGCGGAAGGATATGGCGGATGCCCGTGAAAAGTGGATAGAGGCGGGAGCAACGGCCGAAGAGAAGATAAAGCGCGGGCAGTCTGATTTTCTGGCAGACGTGGATCACCAGGGCGCGCACGCCGATTACTACTCACTCCGCCACTCTCACGGCAGCGCGCTCGCTGACGCCGGCGTCCCACAAAAAGACATTCAGGCCAGCTTGCACCACACGACGAGCCGCACAACGGAACGGTATCTGCACACTCGCCGCCATTCCCTTGCAACCGCCATCGGTCAACTCCCCATCGTCAAGCCGGTCCGCGAGCGGGATGCAATCGCCGCAACCGGAATGGATTCTGCTGCCCTACCGGCTGCCCCACCATCGCAACCTATGGCGACCTATGGCAACCCCAAAGGCGAAATGAAAGCCGCGTCTTCCAGCCAAAAAGCCAATACCGCACGATGGGCTGGGGCTATCGGGCAGACTGAAAATCCATGTGTCGCCGGTTCAATTCCGGCCCTACCCATTTCAATTATTCATGTCCCGCCGCTCCGCCGTGCCGGCCGGGTGCAATTCTTAATAGGCGCTTCGCCAGTGCAGTGCGCTCTTATGAGCGTGCCGCCGGTGATGCGATTGCCGATGCGTCGCGGAGCGGGCGAAGAGGGAGTTGGACTTGTCTTTCTTGATGTCCAGCCGGTCCACGTTCGTCTCAAGCGTTTGCGCATTCTCTGACGTGAGGGTGGTGGTCGCCGCGGCCGCCGCCGCGGGGGCGGGTGCGCCGAGGTCGGGCGGCAGAATCTTTCCGAAGTTGGCGGCCAGATCGATGAAGTCGGAGATGGTGACCTGACCGTCGTAATTCAGATCTCCGTCCGACCATAGCGTGGTGGTTTTTCCAAAATTGGCCGCCAGGTCGATGAAATCGCTGATGCTCACCTGCCGATCGCGGTTGAGGTCGCCGTTGAGGACGAAGAAGTCCAGCACCTGGTTGGCGGCGAGCGGCATGTTCAGGGTATTGGTCACGCCGGAGGCCGAGAATGTGGCGCGATAATTGCCATCCGGCAGGATGCCGTTGAAGCCGACGGTGACGGTGTTGGTCGTGAAGTCATAGACGGGAGCCGCGAAGACCACCGGCCCGCCGCCCGGCCCGAGTTTCACGATGGTCAGGTCGCCGGCGGAGATGCTGTCGCCGACGTTCTGATCGAAGGTGAACGTCAGCCGCTGCGGCGCGTTCTGATAGACGAACTGGGCATCCGTGGCCGCCGGCGGCCCGACGATGAACGCCAGATCGGCCATGTGAACCCCAAAAGCCCCGAGGGATATCGACGTGCCCGTAATCGGATCAATTTGATACAGCTCGCGGGCGAAGGGGTCACCGCTGAAGCCGTTGGGCTTGACAATCGCCAGCAGCATCTGGCTGGCCGGGTCTTCGGCGAGGCTGAGCACGCCGGCGAGGGGGAATCCGTTGGGATCGGTCATTTCTATGTGGTTGATTGTCTGCC
The DNA here is from genome assembly GCA_041482675.1 of Tepidisphaeraceae bacterium. Taxonomy (GTDB): domain Bacteria; phylum Planctomycetota; class Phycisphaerae; order Tepidisphaerales; family Tepidisphaeraceae; genus JBGPEF01. The sequence goes on from JBGPEF010000128.1 coordinate 10,821, forward strand.
CGGTCGTGGGGTCGACCTGCCACAGGTTGGGCCCATCCCTTTCCGATACAAGCAGGCTGCGCTGGCCTTCGAAGGTGTGGAAGGTGATGCCCTTGGGGTCATTAATTCCGGCCGCATTGCCCACGAAAGTCGATATTCCATCGGCGGTAAGGCGATAGATCCCGCTCGCATCAGCGCCATAGAAGACATGATCGCTGGTTGACCAGGTCAGGTCGCGGAGCGAGTGGTACTCATCAGGCCCGTTGGCGCCGAAGCTGGGGTCCTCCTGCTCGTCGGTGCGGCGCGTGGCCGGGAACAACCAGCCCGGGAAAGGCGCATCGAGCCCGTACGGCCCAAAACCAGGTTCACCCTCGAAGTTGGCGTTGAAAATCCCCACCTGTGTCAGGAAGGGCGAGTTGACGTCGATGGTCTCCATGAAGTGATCATCGCGATAACCAACCCTGAGGTGCGAATTAAGGCCATTTCTGTAGGTGCTGGCACCAGAGACACGATGCAATAAACCGCTCTCGGGATTGAAGCCGATCGCGTCCGTGTCGGGGACGAACGGCGTTGTCAGGAACGGCGAGACGTCGAGCAGCTCGAAGTCGCCGATCACTTTTGGTCCGGACGGCCCCGTGACCTGGAAGTTGTCGAAATAGAACCGCATCGGGCCAACATGGCCGTTGGTGTCGCCAGCACCCTGGGTGACGATCCAGAAGTGGGCCTCGGTCGCGTTGTTTGCGGTGATGAAGTCGGCCAGCGACTTTCCGTCCGCGGAGGTGAACTGGGTGAGGTCCCAGGTGATGGTGCGCACGCCGTCGATGCCAGACCAGGTGGCGCTGGTCCCCAGGCTGTCGGTGCCGCCGCCGGTGGTAAAATCGCGCTGGATGAAACCGTTCGAGGGCGTGTTGATCA
>JBGPEF010000129.1:0-11683 GCA_041482675.1 Tepidisphaeraceae bacterium
CTTTAGCCGCCGAACATGCCGCTCTCCGGCGGCTGAAGCCGCCCCTACAAAGGCCATCTCTCAGCGCGCGCGTGCCACTGGCAGCTTGCTGCCAGTGCTCCCTCAGGAACACTGTCGCACCAAGCCACCAGTGGCACTTTGCTATCGCCAGACCATCAAGCACTCCGCCGCTTCGGCAGCGGGTACTCCATGATCTCCATCAGCAGCTCAAGCCGGCTGGGACGGCTCAGCAGCGGAATCAGGTTGGGCAGCGAGTAGTAGTCGCCGCCAAACTGAAACACATCGACGCTAATGCCGGCCTTGCGGCACTGCTGCTCCAGGCCTTCGCCAGCGCCGGGCGTGCGCACGATGCACACGGCCGGGTCGGCCTGCAACGCCTCGCGGTACTTGCCGAGCGTCGGCACGAACAGGGGCGCCGTGTTTTCACCCTCGTCCGTGACCATGATGATCTGCTCGACGTACTGTCCGCGCAGGCGCATCGCCTCAACAGCGCAGCCGCAGCTCGTGCCGCCGCCAGCCGTGATACCGACCAGCGCCTGCTCCCACGACGCCAGGTCGGCCGTGTCATCCGCGCTGGGCGGACGCACGATCGGGTACGGCATCGTGTCAAACGCGTACACGAACAGCTCGGCCTCGCACATCGTCGAGATCAGCGCGCCGATGCGCTTACCAAGCTCAATGGCGAGCGCCATCGAGCCCGACTTGTCGATGAGCAGGGCCGTGGGACGCTTGATGCGGCCCCTGGCCTTGACCTGCTCATCGGCGACGCGCTCCAGCTTGGCCTTCAGATCGACCGACAGGCCCTGCGTGGCATCGATTGCCGTCTGAGCCTTGAGGGCGCTGATGCGCGGAGCGCTCTTGGCGGCCTCGAGCTTCTGCTCGATGAGCGCCTTGAGCTCCGCCTTCTCCATCGCGCCGCGCTGGCTCAGGGCGCCGTCGTTGTTGTTCGGCTCCTGGGGGCTCATCCGCTCGATCAGCGCCGCCAGGACCGCGGGCGTCATCTGCCGGATCACCGGGGCCGCGAGGCGGTAGGGGATCTGGTTTGCGACGATCGCCACGGCCTGCTCCGCCGGGCTGGTGGCCTTGGCGAGCTCACGCAGAGCGAAGAGCCGGCTGTCGCGCGGCGGATCTTCATTGAAGAGGATCCGCTGGGCGCGCTGGCCGGGCTTCACGTGCAGGAGCGCGTAGAGGCGCTTGAGGCTCTTGCGCGCAGTCAGGGCCGTGCTGTCGAACCAGTCGGCATCGGCCTCGCGCTCGCGCAGGTAGCGGACGATTTCGGTCCGCATGGAGCGCGGCGGGTTGCGGAAGAGGCCGAATTCCTCGGTGACTGCCTTGAACTGCGGCTTTTGGGCCTTCATGTCCACTGCCGGCGAAGCGGCCGGTGCCGTCACCGCTGCCGGGACATCGGCACCGGCGATCCGCATCGCCAGACGTTTGAGGAAACCGGCCGGGGCCGTCTTGGCCTCGTCAGCGTGCTTCGGCGGCTTGCCGCTCTTGGCCGTCTTGATGCGCACCTTCCGCGCTTTCTTGCGGCCGTGCACGAAATCGAGCACGCGCGAGACTTCGTACGGCGGCAGGTTGCGCAGCATCGCCAGGCCGACCTCGCGGTGACCCGGAAAATTGCTCTGCGCCAGCGTGGCCACGAACATTTCCTTGTGGTCGCGCACGTCGCCGTGATCGGCGTACCATGCGGCCAGGCGCACGTAGAAGAGCGGGTCCGCCGACACGATCTCCTGGTGCACCGGCCAGACTGCTTCCAGCTTCCGGTGTGGGCTCGTCAGCAGCGTGTTTAGCAGCCGCAGACGCAGATCCTCTTCCATCGTCTTTGCCATGGGACACCTCGCCTTTCCGCGGTGTTTTCCACCGCCCTATGCGCGCGAGCGGGCAGTGGCCCTGCTTTTTGAGGGCAGGGTCCACCGCCCCCACTACCCGCGTTGCGCCTGAGAAAAAATTGAACCCGCACGAGTTGCAGAAGCAGCGTTTCTCTGATTATCAGTCAGATGGTTTCCCAATTAACCTACATTCCCTCTCGGGAACGGTGGGAGTCGAACCCACAATTGTTTGTATGCTCCTGTCGTTGGGTGCGGGCCCAATATCGAAGTTTAAAAATCAGATCGCCACGCGCGAGTCGCTTGAGCCAAATTTAGCCGCTCTACCATTGAGCTACGCGTCCCGTCTTGTCGAATGGACGCGATAGGATTCGAACCTATAACCTGCCCCTTAGTGGGGGAGTTTGTATGCTCCTGCCGTTGGGCGCGCGGCGATCTGAAATTGTTTCGTTTCACCTTTCGTTCTAATTCGGCGGTTCCGATTCGTACGAGTCGCACAAGCAATTGTTGGCGGCCAATCCAGGCCAGGGGAGGAGTCGAACCTCAGCCGTCTCTTGCGAGAACGGCCTGCCGAGTTTGTATGCTCGAGCCATTGGGTACGAATCAGTTCCACCTCAAATCGTTCGTTTAACCGAACACCGCCTGCGGACGCAGGGTTACGTTGCCGTTGGTGTGGCGGTCGGGGACGTAGTCGTTGAAATTCCGGGCGGGCACGTCGAGCCAGTTGGCCAGGGCGACCTTGATCTGCACATCGTTTGCGCCGGTGGGCAGCTCGAGAGCACTGAGGGGGACGTCCACGCTGCGGCCGTTGTAGCGGACGTGGGCCACGGGAAGTTCATTTCGGGTCATCGTTGCCATGACATCTCCTTTCGAAAACATCCAAGGGTGACCGGTGAGATTTGAACTCACATGTGCCGGGGTCACGGCCCGGTGCTCTGACCAGTTGAGCTACGGCCACAAAGACGACGGCTGGAATCGAACCAGCTTCGAGGGACTTTGCAGGTCCCGGCCTGGCCAGTCGGCTTCGTCGTCAAAATTTTTCCACGGGACATCTCTGTCCACGATGGGTGGCATGGGCAGCGGTACTTCGATGCCCGTGCTTTTCAACGCTCCAATTCAGCACGCCGTGCAGGGATCGAACCTGCCACCTCCCGATTTGGAGTCGGGGATTCCTCCACTGAAGAACTTCCGGCGCGTTTTGTAGGTCCGGCTCCGCCGGACATCGTGCAACACCAACCAAACAATGCGCAGGGAGGGACTCGAACCCCCGCAGGCCGCATGGGCCAACAGCTCTACAGGCTGCCGCAATTGCCGCTCTGCCACCTGCGCGATATTGAACAATCAGGCCGGAGGCGGCGGCTGAAGCCGCCCCTACGGGTGCGCTGAATGTTGTCCGGCACAGCCGGTCCTACGGAACCAAGTCAGCGTGGAAGGATTCGAACCTTCGACCCCGTGCGCCCGAGGCACGTGCGCTGCCAAACTGCGCTACACGCTGAAATTTCTGCTTTAATGATTCAATGATCCGATGGATCAATGAATCATTTCTTCAAGCACTCCCGGAGGGATTTGAACCCTCGTTCTCCGACTGAAAATCGGAAATCCTGGCCGATTAGACGACGGGAGCGATTTTCTTCAGTGCTCCCGGTGGGAGTTGAACCCACATCCCCTGGCTGAGAACCAGATCGCCTGAACCGTTAGCAGACGAGAGCAGATTTCAAAGCACCCACGGATGGATTCGAACCACCATAAACGCGGTTAACAGCCGCGCGCTCTACCGGTTGAGCTACATGGGTAAATTGTCTTGCAGGGGCGGCTTCAGCTGCCGGCTCGAGGGCCTTCGGCGGCTAAAGCCGCCCCTACAATTTGTCTTCACTTTTTAAGGAACCTTCTCAACTGAGCCGCGTGGATTCGAACCACGATCCTCCGGGACCAAAGCCCAGCGCTCTGCCGATTGAGCTACGACTCCGGGATTTCGATCAACACCACTTTGTGCCAGTAGGGCAGTCGAATGGTGCGGGTGCCGACCTTGGCATCGCCGCGGACGTAGAGGGACCGATCCGCGTGGCCGATCGATGCGCGGGATTCGTCTCCGTCCGCGGCGGGGATTCCGTTTTCGTTCAGCCAGGGCCGCGGCAGAAAGAGGTAGTCGCAAGTTTTGTCCATCAACGTCGCCATGACGACCTCCTTTCCGAGGTAAAAGGCGAAAGCTCAGGGAGAAGGATTCGAACCTCCAACATCCCGGTTCAGAGCCGGGCGTTCTGCCGGGTTGAACTATCCCTGAAGTTGTTTTCGGGACATGGGCGAGACGCCCGTGCCACGGTAATGGGTGAACGGTCGGAGTCGAACCGACAACCTGAGGCTTATGAGGCCCCTGCTCTGCCTTTGAGCTACGCACCCGGTTTTTTAAACGCCGCGAGCTGGGATCGAACCAGCAACCTGCCGCTTACGAGGCGGCTGCTCTGCCCGTTGAGCTATCACGGCCAGGGGTACTCCAGTGCAGTGAGAGGGATTTGAACCCACGTTTCCAGTTTGGAAGACTGGCACTCTGCCAGGTTGAGTTATCACTGCGATTCGTCTGCATAGTGCGTCGGGCGGGGCTTGAACCCGCGGCCTCCACGTTGGCAACGTGGCGTTCTGCCGATTGAACTACCGGCGCGTTTTGTCTCTTACACATCCAATGTGGACTCCCGGGGTCGAACCAGGACAACGGGTTCTTCAGACCCGCGCTCTACCGGTTGAGCTAAGTCCACGTTTTCCGATGCGCGATCACTAGCGCCGCCAGCGGGAATCGAACCCGCGACCTCCCGGTTGACAACAGGACGCTCTACCACTGAGCTATGACGACCTGATCGTTCTATTCACTTGTCAAAGACCTCGCACAAAAACAGCGGAGGGTAGAGGATTCGAACCTCTGGCCGACCATTGGCCGGCTCCGCGTTAGCACCGCGGCGCGATAAACCGCTCTGCCAACTCTCCGAGGGTCGAGCAAGCATGGGCATCGGAGGACCGCTGCCCATGCCACTCGTTCAGCGGAGGGTGAGGGACTCGAACCCCCAAGGCAGTCACGCCACGCCTGTTTTCGAGACAGGTGCCTTACCAGTTAGGCTAACCCTCCGAATTCGGAGTCCACTTCGGTTGAGGATGAGCTGTTACTCATATCGCAGATCCTTTCGTTGTTGCGGTTCGCGGAGCGAACCCTACGGAGAATTCCGTTCATGCCGCAGGCAGGATTTGAACCTGCACCGATGCGGTTCTTGAGACCGCCGCCTCTGCCGTTGGGCTACTGCGGCGAGATTGTCAGACTCGACGTCGGCTGAAGCGGACCCTAAGCAGGTCCGTCAGTCGAACATTCAGTGCTCCGAGCAGGATTCGAACCTGCATCAACGTGACTCTCGATCACGCGCCTCTGCCGGTTGGGCTACCGGAGCTCGTAAGTAGGGTGTGCTTCAGCACACCGCTTCAATGGACCCTGGAGGGAGTTGAACCCTCATTGTCCGGTTGCAGGCCGGATGTCTTCCCGTTAGACGACGGGCCCAATATTTTTCGGTCACAGTGTTGCGAGAAGGATTCGAACCTTCAGCCTCGGCCTTCGGAGGGCCGCGCTCGTCCAGTCGAGCTGCCGCAACGTTTTTTTCCAAGGTTCGCAGAGCGAACCCTACATCGGCGTAGGGTGCGCTTTGCGCACCGCAATGATCCAGGCAGGATTCGAACCTGCACTAAGTTGGTTCTGAGCCAACCGCCTCTGCCGATTGGGCTACTGGACCTTTCCCTCACCCTGCCCTCTCCCGGAGTAGTGAGGAGAGGGAAAGGGAGATAATGCACCGAGCAGGATTTGAACCCGCATCCGTCCGGTTAAAAGCCGGCGGCTCTGCCATTGAGCTATCGGTGCGCTTTTTCCTGCGTAAAAGTGCACCGGGAGGGATTCGAACCCTCAACCAACTGCTTAGAAGGCAGTTGCTCTTAAATCCGTTGAGCTACCGGTGCTTCGGTTATCGCGGCACCGTTTTCTCCTGAATTCGCAGACGCACATGGCATCACCTTCAGTTGGGCTCCTGCGAGCCATCGGACTTCTGTTCCGCTCGCCGCTGCCGCAGGTAGGCCAGAAGCTGGCCGAAATACTCGGGCTCCTGATCCGGCCTGGGCTGCGGCCGATCCTGCGGGGGTTGGGATGGGGCATAATCCGCATCCGGCTCCCGAAATAATGAGATCAACCTTCGCATAACGTTCTCCTTCGACTTCTCGAATGCACCCGGCAGGATTCGAACCTGCACCCAGCCGGTTAAGAGCCGGCGGCTCTGCCACTCGAGCTACGAGTGCTTGCTTGCATTAATTGCAAATCCAGTAAATACAACCATTTATACTGTCAATGCACCGGGAAGGGTTCGAACCTTCAACCTCCGGCTTCGTAGACCGGGGCTCATCCAATTGAGCTACCAGTGCAAAATGCGCTGTGGAAATATCGAAATTCCGGCCTCTCCGTTATCGGCGGAGTGCTCTACCACTGAGCTAACAGCGCGAAGTTGTATTACTTCCTTTCATAGTGCGCCAGGCTGGATTTGAACCAGCAACCTCCGCGGTGTGGGCACGGCGCTCGGGCCGATTGAGCTACAGGCGCTTCCAATGCTCTCGCTTCACATCTCTCCTTTCGTGGCATCGTAGGTCCGGCTGAGCCGGACGAGTCCGGCACAGCCGGACCTGCATGCATCGCCTCCGCGATTGCGCGAACTTACCAAGTGGGCCATCGTGGATTCGAACCACGGACCTTCCGCATGTCATACGGACGCTCTAGCCGGCTGAGCTAAAGGCCCAACGGTAAAAGCGACGCAAAAAGCCAGCTTTTTCAGCTAACTTCCCGGTGTGAAACAATTTAAAAAAGGCTTGTTTCCCGCCGGGATAACTCCCGGCCGGGTAAGGCAGGGAGCTATGAGCGCAAAATGCCGCGATCGACATTAGATGCGCATGGCATCGTGGTCGCCGGCAGATGTTTCCAATATTGTTCACTAAATCGTAGCATGGTCACCTTCTATTCGGCAAAACGCCGACAGTGGTTGAATTATTCCTTAGATGCGGGAAAATAGCAACTGAAAAATCCGGGGAACTATAGATTCCCTACTTACTATACGTCTCTGACATCTTGATTGATCGAAGGTTGGAGCAAAATATGCGATTCAAAAAATTCTTTGTGGTGGCACTGGCGGTCACGGTTGTGGTCTTGCAGGAATCGAGTGTTGTGCGGGCCGATCAGCGGCCGACAACCGAGGTTTTTGCACGGAAAAACCTGGTGGCGTGGTGCATCGTGCCGTTTGATGCCAAGAAGCGCACGCCCCAGCAGCGGGCGGAAATGCTGGAAAAGCTGGGGATTCGGCGGTTCGCTTATGACTGGCGGGCCGAGCATTTGCCAACCTTTGAGGAGGAGCTGGGGGTGCTGAAGCGGCACAACATTGAATTGACGGCGGTGTGGTTTCCGGCGGAGCTGAATGCGGATGCCCGCGTGTTGCTGGAGGGAATCAGGAAGCACGATTTGAGGCCGCAGTTGTGGGTTACGACGCAAATTAATCCGCAGGCCGATCAGGGGAAGAATGTGGCATTGGCGGCGGCGATGATTCGGCCGATTGCGATGGAGGCCGGGAAGCTGAAGTGTTCGGTTGCGCTCTATAACCACGGCGGGTGGTTTGGGGAGCCGGAGAATCAGATTGCGATCATTGAACTGTTGAAGAAGGAGGGGATCAGCAATGTTGGGATGGTTTACAACCTTCATCATGGGCACGAGCACGTGGGGAGATTTGCGGAACTTTTGGGGAAGATGAAGCCGTATCTTTTGGCGCTTAATCTCAATGGGATGGTGAAGAATGGGGAGAAGGTTGGCAAGAAGATTGTGCCGATTGGGCAGGGAGAGCTGGACCTTCAGCTTCTCAAGACGATTTGCGACAGTGGGTATAGCGGGCCCATCGGGATATTGAATCACACCGATGAGGATGCGGAGGGCCGGCTGATGGATAATCTCGAGGGGTTGGAGTGGGTGGTGGCGCAGCTCGATGGGAAAGCGCCGGGGACAGCGCCGATGCCGCGGACTTATCGTCCGTGAAGTTACTTTTCATCCCAGAGGGTCAGGCCGGCGACTCTGACGTCGCTGGTTAGATAGAATTTGAAGTAGCGGTGATTGTCACCGTTTTTCATGCGGTAATATCGAAGTTGAGAACTGATCACGCCGTAGGCGGCGATTTCTTTTCCGGTGACATCGTCGCTTCCCAAATATTTCATGGCATCCACCGATGGCAGAGGGGACGCGAGCGTGCTCTTTGTTTCTGCCGTGATCGCCCTTCGCAGCGGTGGGGTGAGCAGGGCGTCATCCTTGGTGTCGCCGGATAATTCGATGACTGCTTTTACGAGTTTTTCGAGCAGTGCTGGATCGGACTCGGCTTTTTCCTTCATCATGGCGGGTGGGGTAAGGGCTTCATCGACGAGGCCGGCGATGCCTTGCGCGATGGGGTCGGGGCTGGAGTTGACCTGGTTGGTGAAGACGATGACGCTGAGTTTGCGCTGGGGGAAGAGGGCATATTTCGTGGCGAAGCCGGTGGAATGGCCGCCGCTGTGCTGGATCATGCGATAGCCGCGCAGGTCGCCCACGCCCCAGCCCAGGCCGTAGCCGGTGCGCGAGCCATCGTTGAGCTGGGCGGTGGTCCACATCTGGCGGATGGTGGATTCATCGAGGAGTTGGCCGCTTTGCCAGATGGCATCATATTTGGCGAGGTCGAGGACGGTGGAGAGGAGGCCGCCGCCGGGATAGCTGAGGATGGATTCGGCGATGAATTCTCCACGGGCGACTTTGCCATCCTGGAGGAGATAGCCGGAGGCGCGTTTGGGGATGATGTCGCGCCAACTGACGACGCGCGTGTTGGACATTCCGAGGGGTTCGAAGATTCGCTTGCGAAGGAATTCGCCGTAGGAGTCGCCGCTGGTTTTGCGGATGATCATGCCCAGGAGGAGATAGCCGGTGTTGCAGTAGGCATATCTTTCGCCGGGCTGGAAATTCAGGGGGCGTTTTGCGGTTTCGCGGAGGACTTCCTCGTCGGTGGTTTCGATTCGCAGGTTGGCGTAGGGCTCGTTGATGTAGTCCTTGATGCCGGAGGTGTGGGTGAGGAGACGGCGGATGGTGATGTCCTTCCAGGTATCGGGCGTGCCATCGAGATATTTGCTGACTGGGTCGTCCAGGGAAAGTTTTCCCTCCTTCAGGAGCATCATGATGGCGGATGCGGTGAAGGTTTTGGTGATGGATTGGATCTGATAGACCGTTTCCGGAGTGGCGGCGGCGTTGAGCTCGACGTCGGCCAGACCATAGCCACGAGTGAACAGCAGTTTTCCATCCCTGACCACGGCCAGGGAGAGGCCGGGGATCTGCTGCTTGCGCATTTGCGTTTCGATGAACGTGTCGATGGCCTGCATCGGCAGGGCCTCCTGTTTTTGGGCCAGAGTTATCCTGGAAATGCCCAGAATGATTGCGGCGATTAAAAGTGTTTTGGCCATGATCCTTCCCGAACAATTCGATTGCCCACAGCGCCCACGCGGATGATAATATCCGATGTTCAACCAATTGGAGGAACCAATGACACAGGTAAAACCGATTCCCGATGGGTATCACACGGTGACGCCGTATTTGTATGTCAATAACGCGGCCGGCGCGATCGAGTTTTATAAGAAGGCGTTTAACGCCGAAGAGCTGATGCGCCATCCCGGGCCGGGCGGGAAGATCATGCACAGTGAGTTTCGCGTCGGCGATTCGATCATCATGATGGCCGACGAGTTTCCCGAGATGGGGGTGAAGAGCCCGCAGGCCTATGGCGGATCGCCGGTCTCGCTGTGCCTGTACGTCACCGATGTCGATGCGCGATTCAACCAGGCGCTGGCCGCGGGTGCGAAGGTGGTCCGGCCGTTGAAGGATCAGTTTTACGGCGATCGGTCGGGGACGCTGACCGATCCGTTTGGACACACCTGGACCATCGCGACGCACAAGGAAGATGTCTCGCCGGAGGAGATGAATCGGCGGATGGCGGCGATGAGGCCGGAGGCGTAGGCGCCTGATTAATTCTTTTCGCGCTGACGGGAAGATTCGCGCTGGTAGTCTTGCGGAAGATCCATGTCCGCAAGGACGCTCTCATCGTCTACTTTCATTTCGTGAACCTGTTCGGGATGGGCGCTGAGCAGGCCGCGCAGGCCGGTTCCCTCGTAGCGATGCTGTACCTCGTCGCAGAATTTGGCCGAGAAGAGGATGGGGTGGCCGCGGCGGCCGCGATAGGTGGGGACGATGAGGCTGGCGCTGGTGGTTTCGAAAATGTGGATCATGTCGCCGATCAGCTCCCTGCGAATGGAGGGTTGATCGCCCAGGAGAATGAGGACGGCTTCGCAGTCGGGCAGTGCGCGCAGGCCGCAGCGCACGGAGCTGAGCATGTCGCCGTCGCGGTCGGGATTGATGACGATGGAGAGGCGCTTGCCTTTGAGGGCGGCGGCGATGGCTTCGCTCGGGTCGGAGGTGACGACCAGCACCTGGCGAATGGGGGATTTGATGACCTGGTCGGCGATGTGGCCGATGACGGTCTGGCCGGCGAGGGGAAGGAGTAGCTTTTGGGTGCCCATTCGCAGGGATTTGCCGGCGGCGAGGATGATGGCGCAGACCATGGGTGACTCCGTCATTCGATGCGGGGAGATTCACGTTTTCGGCGGACGGCGATGAGCTGGGCGACGATGCTGGCGGCGATTTCGGGGACGGTATCTGCGCCGATATCGAGGCCGATGGGGGCGTGGATTTTGTTCCAGCCGGCTTCGTCGATGAGCATCCCGTCGATGAACTCTTTTTTGACGAGGGCGACTTTGCGGCGGCTGCCCATCATGCCGATGTAGGCGGCGGCGGAGTTGAGGCAGGAGAGGAGGGCTTTGCTGTCGACCTTGTGGCCGCGGCCGACCAGGGCGATGTAGGTATCCTGATCAATCGGAAATTCAAACAGCACCTCCGGAAACGGCGCGCGGCGGCGATGAACGCCCGAGGGAAAGAGCTCTGGGCTGACGAATTCTTCGCGATCGTCGATAACGACTACTTCGAATCCGACGAGCTGCGCCGCTCGGGCGAGTGCTTGCCCGACATGCCCGCCGCCGCCGATCAGCAGCAGTGGAGGTGGAACGACGGGCTCGACAAGCCCCTCAATTAGATGCTCCTCATTTCTAAGGTATTGGGGTCCTTCTTCGAACATCTTCATCACCGCGTCATTGAACTCATCACCCGCATCCCCACTGCTCTCGCCTCTGAAGAAACTAACGTTGAGCTGGTGCCCGTTGCGTAACTCCCTCACTACGATTGCCCGGCGTCTTTCCCCCAGCGCCTCGGCAACCTGGAGATATACTTTGGAGAAATTCCTCGCTGTCGGATCAATCAAAATCCGCATATTCCCCCCGCAAACCGGATCATCCTCCGCCGCGCAGGTTCCAGAGAACTTAAAATCAAATACTTTCGGGCTGCCTGTTTCAATCGCTTCCACCGCCATCTTCCGCGCATCCGATTCCAGCAACCCTCCCCCAATCGTCCCCCAGATTGACCCTTCCTCATCAATGATCGCCTTTGTCCCCGCTTTTCGCGGCGTCGATCCCGCATCTTTCATCACCACGGCCAGCGCGAACTTCTTTTCCTCGCGCAGGAATTCGGCGACTTTCAGGTAGAGGTCGGTGGCGACTGAATAGGTGGGCATCGAGGACCCTCACCCTTCCCTCTCCCGGAATACCGGGAGATGGGAAGAGAACTACGCGAGCTTAATGGGCATCTGACGGATTCGTTGGCCGGTGGCGTGGAAGAGGGCGTTGGCGATGGC
>JBGPEF010000130.1:0-11566 GCA_041482675.1 Tepidisphaeraceae bacterium
ACCGCGATTACGTGCGCAGCTCGTATGGGGAATTCAGCGTCGCCAAGCACACCTACGTCTCGACCAACAGCGGCTGGTTCAGCGACCGGACCGAGTGTTATCTCGCCAGTGGCCGGCCGGCGGTGGTGCAGGATACGGGGTTCAGCGAGCACGTGCCGACCGGGGATGGGTTATTGGCATTTCGCACGGCGGATGCCGCCCAAGCTCAACTGGAATCGGTGAGGTCGAATTACCCGCACCATTCGCGGGCGGCGCGAGAGCTGGCCGAGGCGCATTTCTCGGCCGACGTGGTGCTGCCGGATCTGCTCCAGAAGGCCACCGCGCGGCGGGGCGCGGGCGCGGTTGCGGAGGCGGGCTGATGTCGCTCCGCATCCTCTGCTCGGGGTACCTCATCCGCTACCCGCTTGGCGGTTTCAGTTGGCACCACTTGCAGTATCTGCTCGGTTTGCAGCGGATGGGTCACAAGGTGACCTATGTCGAGCACTATGGGTGGGCGAATTCGTGCTACGATCCCATCGCCAACCAGCAGACTGCTGATCCCGAATATGGGCTTGGCTATTTCAAACAGATGACACGAAGCCACGGCTTCAAAGGCAACTTCTGCTATCTGGCGGAAGATGGCACATCCCATGGGATGAAGCGCACCGACCTGGCCGATGCGTGCACGGAGTGCGACGTCTATTTCAATCTGAGCAACATGAATTGGTTGCCGGAATTTGAGTTGTGCCGGCGGCGAATCCTTATTGATACCGACCCGGTTTTTACGCAGACTGGTTTTGGAATGGGCGGTCCATTCTCGCGGTATCAGGCGCTGTTCACTTATGGCGAGAACGTACACAAGCCGCGCAGCAGCATGCCGACGGGTGGTCATCACTGGCAGGCAACGCGGCAGCCGGTGGTGCTGCCGGAGTGGAAGGTTGAGCCGGGAAATCCGGCCGCGGCGTTTACGACGATCATGAATTGGGCTTCCTACCCGGAGCGGGAGCATGAAGGGCAGGTGTATGGACAGAAGGACCGGGAGTTTCCGCCCTATTATGATCTGCCGCGGGAGAGCGGCATGCCGATGGAAATCGCCATCGGCGGGCCGCCGAAAGTGCTGGACCAACTGACGCAGGGAGACTGGGCGCTGACTGATCCGCGGGAGGCGACTCGCACGCCGGAAGTGTTTGGGGATTATATACGGGCGTCGCGCGGGGAGTTCAGCGTGGCCAAGCATGGATACGTCAGCACGCGCTGTGGGTGGTTCAGCGATCGGAGCTGCTGCTATCTGGCCAGTGGCCGGCCGGTGATTTTGCAGGATACGGGGTTCAGCGATGTTCTGCCCTGCGGCGAGGGGTTGCTGGCATTTGCCAATCTGGAGGAGGCAAAAGCATCGATGCGGTCGGTGAGCGAGCGGTATGAAAAGCATTGCCGGGCCTCGCGGAAGTTGGCCGAGGAGTATTTCGACTCTGACAAAGTGCTCAGGAGCCTGCTGGAGCGAAGTATGTGAAGCGCATCGCAAGGAGAGCAGATGCAGTCCTACAACGCCGACTTTTTTCGCAAGGAGCACGAGATGGTGCTTCAGTCGGCGCGGCAGGTGGTGCCGATCATCATCCGTCTGCTGAAGCCTCAGCGCGTGGTCGATGTGGGGTGCGGAACGGGTGTCTGGCTGTCGGTGTTCGGCGAGCACGGCGTCGAGGATTTTGTCGGAATTGACGGGGCGTACGTAGATCCGGCCTCATTGAATATCCCCCGCGATCGCTTCCTGACACGGGATCTGAGCCAGCCGTTTGATCTGAATCGTGAGTTTGATCTGGCCGTCTCACTGGAAGTGGCCGAGCATTTGCCGGCAGCATCCGCGGCGGGCTTTGTCGAATCGCTGACGAAACTGGCGGCGGTTGTGCTTTTTTCGGCGGCGATTCCATTTCAGGGCGGGGTAAATCACGTCAACGAGCAGTGGCCGGAGTATTGGGTGAAGCTGTTTGCCGGACGCGGGTATACGGTGATCGACTGCATCCGCAGGCGGATTTGGGACAACGAGCACGTGGCTTATTATTACGCGCAGAACATGCTGATTTTCTGCCGGCGGGATGTTTTGCAGAATAATCCGCTCCTCCGGACGGAACAGCAGCAGGGGGTTGCCGCGCCGCTATCGATGGTGCATCCGAAGAAACTTTTGGAGCTGATCGAATGGCAGCGACAGCTGCACGCGGCGGCCGCGGACCTGAAGTCGGTGCTTCCGGCGGGAGAGAAGTTGGTTCTGGTGGATGAGGAGCAGATTCGAGGCGTAATCGCGGCGGGATATCGGGCGCTTCCGTTTTTGGAGCATGACGGGCAGTATTGGGGCAGGCCGGCCGATGATAAAATCGCCATCGAGGAGCTGGAGCGAATGCGCAACAATGGCGCGCGTTTCATCGCCGTCGCGTGGCCGGCGTTTTGGTGGCTGGGGCATTATGCGGAATTCCACCGCCACCTGAGGCAGCGATATCGGCTGGTCCTGGAGAACGAGCGATTGGTGATATTCGACCTGAGTTAGCGGCGGAGAATTTGATGGATGCCGGAGCAGGAGAATGGCTGGAGGAGCGCGACCTGCCGGAAATCCTGCGAAAAGTGCGGCCATTCACGATGGTGCCGCAGACATCGCTGGTGGACCTGGCGCGGCAGGTGCGGGTGGTGCTGGAGCAGAAGATTCCCGGCGCTCTGGTGGAATGCGGCTCCTGGCGCGGTGGAGCTTCGTTTCTGATGGCCGAGATTCTGCGACGGGCGGGCGCGCGCGATCGCAAGGTGTGGCTGCTGGATTCGTTTGAAGGAATCCAGCCGCCGCAGGAGATCGATGGACCGGCCGCAAAAGAGTGGGCCGCCAACAAGGCGGGGCCGATGTATTTTGACAATCTGCGCGCGCCCGTGGATGAAGTGCGAGCGGCCGCGATGGATTTGGGGTTGAGCGGCTATACGGAACTGGTGGCCGGCTGGTTTGATAAAACGCTGCCGGCCAACCGCGATCGAATCGGCCCGATTGCGATTCTTCGCATCGATGCGGATTGGTATGCCAGCGTGAAATGCTGTCTTGATGAGCTGTATGATCAGGTTGTGGACGACGGGGTCATTATTTTCGACGACTATTTCACCTGGGATGGATGTGCGGCGGCGGTGCATGAGTTTCTGGGGCAGCGGAAAGTTGCACATCGAATCGAGAGTATCGGCGATGCCAATTTTACGTGCGCTGTCGTCCGAAAGAGTAAGACGACATGGCGGTGGATGCAGCAGTTGCACCTGTTGGCGCAGGATCTGATTCGATCGGTCCCACAAGGAGAGCAGGTGGTGCTGATCGATCAGGATGCCTGCCGGCCGATGCTGGCTAGCGGACATGAGCTGGCGCCTTTCACGGAGCGGGATGGAAAATATTGGGGCCCGCCGGCGGATGATGCGGCGGCGATCGCCGAGTTGCATCGACTTGGCGCGCGGGGAGCAAAATATGTGGCGATTGCCTGGCCTGCGCTCTGGTTTCTGGATCAATTTCCAATTTTCGTTGATCACCTCGAGCGAGAGGGACGGTGTCTGCTTCGCAATGAGCGGCTAATTCTTTTCGAACTGGACCGCGCGAACGCGTGAGTGACGCAGCTACTCAACACACACATCAAGTTCCGGAGCACAATCGGGTTTGAGTGCTGAGGGTTCCGGGATGGGGGTCCTCTTACTCACCTGGAATGCATCGAGCCCGGCCGCGCTGCCGGCTTTGTATAGGAGCGCCGAGACTGCGCGCCGGATGCCCAAACGGCTGATGCTGATGGCGGCGAGAACTGACACCGCGAGCCCCGCGGCAAGCGCAATTGCCCAGGGCTTGCGGGTCAGTGAGGCAGCGGCAAGCCAGGAAAGGTTTGCTGCTCCGATCACGAAGGAAAGCCATGTTAAATGCAAAGAGCACCGCGCGCGTGTGAACCGATGCGGGCCGCCGAGTTCCTCGGTGGCGGTGGAGATGCGCACGTCGTGCCAGAGATCGCCGATCAACTCGATGTCGTGCGCCTGCCATTCGGCCAGGTAATCACCGCGCCAGCCGTCGCGAGTTGCGCCTTCGGCCAAGGTGTGCAGGAGCTCGCTGCGGCCCTTGCCGTCGCGGCTTTGCCAGTAAAGGTCGAAATGGGTGGAGGAGAGGGTCTTGAGGTTGGTGGCGCGTTCGCGCGACACGGCTTTGCGGCCGAGGCGCACGCGGATGCGATATAAGACGCGGTGCGAGCTGCGAATGACCGGTTGGAGAAGATGGAGGAGGAGAAGCAGGGGCCGGCACCAGAATGGGGCGCCTTTCTCCAGCGGCGCGCGGATGGCCGAGCGGACGCCGCTGGCCAGGGTGGCGCACCACATCGCGGCGCTGATGGCGATCAGCGGCGGGTAGGCCAGAGACAACAGCGCAATGAAACCGGCCAGCAGATGCCACTCGAACATCGTGAAGTAGGACCAGGGGCTGAAGCTGCTCTGGCGGTAGATGATTTGGAACGGCCCCGAACCAAAGCGGCCATGAAACACAGCGCCGCGGGTGAGCCCGCCATCGCCGTAGATCACTCCGTGCCAGCGGAAGCAGCCCAACGAATTGAATCGGTGAGGGTGTTTGAACTGCACCATTGCTTCGGAGCGGCCATACCCTTTTTGCTGGCACAGAAATGCGCCGACCGTGTTGCGGCGATGGTGCCAGACGAGAGCGGCCGGGGCATAGCCAATTTTCATGCCGGCATCGAGGTAGCGCCAGCAGATATCCACATCGTCGCCGGCGACCCGGAATTGCGGATCAAATCCGCCCAGGCGCAGCAGGGACTCGCGCCAAAAAGCCATGTTGCAGCCGGGAACATGCTCGGCGGTGCGGTCGTCGATCATGACATGGCAGGGGTTGCCGGGGCTGGCGGAGACGCATCGGGCGGTCCAATTATCAGCCGGAGGAGTGACATTCGGGCCGCCGATGGCTTGCACGTTCTGTTCGAGCATGCCGCGGACGAGGTAGGAGAGCCAGGTTGGATCGGCAACGCAATCGCAATCCGTGTAGGCGATGATCTGCCCGGTGGCCGCCTGCGCGCCGACATTGCGGGCGACGCTGAGGCCGAGGTTTTCCTGATGGATGTATTTGATGTCGAGGAAACGGGCCGCGATCTGCGAAGTGTGGTCGGTCGATCCATCGTCGACGAGGATCACTTCATAATCGGGATAATCGAG
The DNA here is from genome assembly GCA_041482675.1 of Tepidisphaeraceae bacterium. GTDB lineage: Bacteria > Planctomycetota > Phycisphaerae > Tepidisphaerales > Tepidisphaeraceae > JBGPEF01. The sequence continues at coordinate 5,179 of JBGPEF010000130.1, forward strand.
CTCGCGCAGCGAGGGCAGGCACTCTTCGAGAGTGCTGGCTCCGTTATAAGCGCAAATCACCACCGATACTTTTGGCGCAGGAGATGGAACCAGATCGGGAGCGGCGGCCCAGGCTCGGCGTAGGATCGTGGCGACCGGTTTTTCGGACCGATCGAGGGTGGTGACGCCAAAGGCCCAGTCGGTGATCTGATGGCCGCCGGTGAACCATTCGTCAGTATAAGAAAAGACGAATGAGCCGGCAGCGCCTTTGCCGAAGAGGCAGCCAACTTGCTGTCGCAGCATTTCCGCCTGAGTCTGGGCCCCCTCGCGAATCGAATCGATGCCATGCTCGCCGAGCACCAGCGGCTTTGCGTCGGCGACGTGCTGCAAACGATCCAGATAACGATTCAGTGCGACCGGATCGTGGAGATAAATATTGGCGCAGTAGAAATCGGTTCGGGTGGGATTGAGAAATTCGGTTGATGGGTAATTGGAGTACGTTACCAGGCACTCCGGGGCCTCTTGCCTGGCGCTGTCCAACAGGTGTTCCACGAATCGTTCAACCCGACGCGCACCATAGAAGCGGACAACATCGTGGGGGATTTCATTGGCGACACTGATCGCGAAGAGCCCGGGGTGCGAGCCCAGCTCGCGGGCCGTGTCGCGGACGCGCTTGAGGGCATCCTGCTGGGAAGACCAGTCTTCGAAGAAGCAGCGGTGCTTCTCCCACGGGACATCAATCATCACCCGCAACCCGTGTTGTTGTGCATCATCCAGAAGCGAAAGTGGGGGGGGATAATAGAGTCGGATGCAATTGGCCCCCAGCGACCGCATATGGGCCAAATCCTCCAGGAGTTGCGGGCGCTCCGGAAGTGCAAACCCTGCACTATTGGGGGCAAAAGGCCCGTAGATCAGACCCTTGAGATACCACTTGCGAGCACCAAGGCCAAAGAGTTTTCCGCTCACGGCGATTCGTTGTCGATGATCAGGCGGAGCGGCAATGGAAGGCGCGCTGGAGGTTTCTGGAAAACCTACATCGAGCTCGGGGGAATCGGTAAGCGTGCCGGAATTTAACATCTGTTCTGATCCTCCTCCTGCTACGACGGCCGCGCTCCGCCTGGACGAAATGCCGAGTCTCTCTACGGCATGTGATAATTAACGTGCGCCGGGTTTGGCCAATTGCCACGATCCCACTTCTCGGCCGGCTGCCATTCCGCATGTCCATCCGAATGGACGACGTTGCCGCCGGTTGGACCATGATTTTGATCGGGGTTGAACGCCGCGGATGGATCCACACCGACATCCCACGCCAGTGGAGCATTTTTCAGCGACGCCAATTTTGGACCGAGTTCCGGCAGCCAGTAAATGCTGTAAAAGTCATAACTGATTCGAGCGGAATTGAGCGCTTGTGGATTGGCGGTGACAATGTCCTCTGGAATCGGATCGCTGTCGGAGGGACAGTGAAAAGCCGCCGGTGAGCGAACAAACCCCTTTGCCAATCCGACCAGCGCCATGTCGGCCGCGGCCGAGTTCACGGCGACGCCGCGCGGATTGCAATTGGGAAGCCGGTCCTTGAAGTTGGCCGCGTACACAAACATGGACTGGCCGAGCGTGCGGAGATTTCCCAGGCATTTTGTGCGCCGGCTTTGCTCGCGCGCTTTGGAGAGGACGGGCAGCAGCAGGGCGATAAGGAGCGCGATCAGCCCGATTACAATAAGTAATTCGACGAGCGTGAAGCCGCGCCCAGAAGCGATGACGAATCTTCTCCGGGTCATGTACACACCTTAACCCAAAACTATTTCTGGTGCGGGAGGGAATCATACTTTGGGTCAATGAAAGCAAAGTGAGATTGACCCCCGCAAAAATTGTCGCAGAACAATGAAATTGGGGCACTCGGAGCCAGGCTCTCATCGTATTCTAATGTTGAGGAGCATATCTTTTTGGCACTCTGCGAGGGCATCGCAGCCGCTTGGACATGACGGAGGAGGCGGTCTGCCGTTCGAGGATGGGCGAGAGGTTTGTCGAGATGTTCACTAAGCACGCGCCTGGCAAAGGGCAACGGTCGCGGAGCACCACCTGCTGGCTGGTGGACTCCCTGGAGAGCCGCGTCCTCCTCACTTTTTATTCCATCACCGATCTGGGCACCCTCGGCGGCGCAAACAGTTACGGCTACGACATCAATCGCAACAATTACGTCGTGGGTTATGCCCAGTTGCCCACCGGCGTCAACCGCGCGTTTTTGTTCAAAGATGCCAACAACAACGGCATCGCCGAAGGCGGCGAGATGGTCAACCTGGGGATTCTGGCTGGTTATACGGCCAGTTATGCCTACGCCATCAACGACAATGGCCAGATCGTCGGCACGGCAGTGACGGCGGCCAACGCGAGGAAAGCCGTTCAATTTCAGACAACAGGCAATCCCACAGATCTGGTCATGGGCACGGGCAGCAGCGCCTATGACGTGAACATTCACGGCGAAATCGTCGGCGCGAGCTTGGCGGGTCAAAAGTATTTTGCTGTCTATCGCTCGCCCACGGGGGCGGTGACGGATCTGGGGAGCCTGAGCAGCAGTGGCACTGTCCGCAGCGAGGCATTCGCCATCAATGCGAGCGGAACCATCGCCGGTTACTCCAACACCGATGCCGGAGACAGTGCGTTTATGCGGCCGCCCGGCGGAAGCCTGACCGCCATCGGATTTCCCAATCAGCCTTTGTTCTTCGAATATGGCTACGCCTGGGGGATCAATGCGGTGGGACAGATCGTCGGTGAAGGATTCAACAGCGACGGCCAATACCACGGCTTCCGCTATGACGGCGGGACCGTGATCGACCTGGGCGCTCCCAGCGGCTTTACCACCAGCCAGGCGCTGGCCATCAACAATAATGGCCAGATCGTCGGCCAGGGAAAAAACAGCGCCGGCCAGGCGCGCGCGGTCTTGTTCAGCGGCGACGTGGCTTACGATCTCAATGAGCTGATCCCCTTGAACTCGGGTTGGACTCTGACCAAAGCGGCATCGATCAACGACAATGGGTATATCGTTGGCCAGGGAATTTCACCCTCGGGACAGACCCACGCATTTCTGCTGACGCCCGCCACCAACGTGCTGACGATTTGGGGCGACCAGGACATGCCTGACGAGGATGACACGATCATCCTGCGGCGAAGTTCGACCGATGCATCGCTGGTTGAAGTGTTTGTCAACAACGACACAACGATCCCGACCTCCACTTTCGTCGTGGGCGATTACATCCATGTATTCGTGAACGGAGGCGGCGGAAACGATCGCGCGGTGCTTGATTTCTCGGCAGGTGCGCCGATTCCGGGCGGTGGCGTGTCTGTTGATGGCCAGTCGGGAAGCGGAGATTCGCTTCAGCTCATCGGCACATCGTCCGCGGACAGCATGGGGGTTGGAGCATCGAACATTTCGTTGGGAGCTTACGGCGGCACCTTCAGCAACATCGAAGGGATGGAAGTCGATGGCGGCGGCGGAGATGACACAATTGCCCTGAACGCTTCTTTGCCCTTCAGCCCCGCATTTTCCGGAGGAGATGGCAGCGACACGCTCTCCATCAATGGCGGAACTCAAATGCTCAGCGCTGATGCCGGCGCATCGTCGCTGGAGAACATCACGGTTCAAAACAGCGCCATCCTCAATCTGGATTCATCGCAGCATCTTTCGAGCCTTTCGGTCGGAGGCAAAGCGCTGGTGAATCTTCTGGCCCAGGGCTCGCGCTTCATTCGCGTCAATGACCTTACGGTCGCCAGCGGCGCCACGCTCGATTTATCCAACAATGACTTGATCATCGACAACGCATCGGTTGATAGCGTGCTTGCCATGGTCACGAGTCTCGTGAGCTCCGCGAGGAATGAGAAAACACGCTGGGGCGGGACTGGCCTGACCAGTTCCGCGGCGGCCTCCAGTTCGCTCACCGGACTGGCCGCTGTCATCAACAATGATGGATGGGGATCGCCGATTCGCAGCGATCTCCTGGGGGAGTCGCTCAATACCAACATGGTTCTGGTCGTGTACACCTATGATGGGGATGTCGATGTGAGCGGGACGATCAACGCCGATGATTACGCGGTGATCGACCAGGGATTTATCCAGAAACTGACGGGTTACCGCTGGGGCGACGTCAATTACAGCGGTGGGGCGATCAATTCGGATGATTACTTTTCCGTCGATCGGGCTTTTTCCGGCCAGGTGCAAACGCTGGCGGGTGGCACCCAGCCGCAGGCCGCCTTGAGCGCTAAGGTGGGAGCGCCGACCTTGGCAGATCCGGTTGCGCCCGCTATTTTGCGGTCGTCCAGACGCGGCGGCTCACGGCACCCGCATCACCTTTCAAGGAATCCGACTCCACCCAATGTGGGCAGTGCCGCTTCGGCAATCTGGGATGACCTGCGCCAAAATTCTCACCCCGTGGCCAGCCGGTTTTGGGTTGCATCGCTGCGTCCGACGCGTAGACTCTTGCGTTTGAAAGCGCTCCATTTCAGGAGTTAGAGCGGGGGCACGAGTGCGTTTACTCACGACGCTTATGTATCAGCTGCGCACGGCAATTTCGACAGGTGCGCGTGCCTTGGTATCTGCTCGAGGCATTGCGCCACCGGTGCGGCCGCGCCACCCTGCCTTGGGAAGCTTCAAGTCCGCGGGATTCACGCTTGTCGAGTTGTTGGTGGTGGTGGCAATTATCGCCATTCTTATTGCGCTTCTCCTGGGCGTGCTGGGACGGGCCAGGGCCTCTGCCTCCGCATTGGCCTGCTGCTCCAACCTTCGTCAGATTGGCGTGGCTTTTCACGTATATGCCAGTGACAACGCCGGCCGCCTGCCGGAGCCGGGGCTCAGCGGCGTGTCGTGGGAGACGGCGCTGCGGGCGCAGCAGGGAGCCAACTGGTTTCGCTGCCCGGCCGATGAGGAGGTGTTTCCGGCGGTTGGCTCCAGCTATGACTGGCGCGACACCGGTGATCCGGAAACAACCCTGGCGGGACGTGTCATCACCAAGGCGCGCAGCGACGCTGTCCTGGCCTTTGAAACGCTCCCGGGCTGGCACACCAAACACCGAATGAACGCGGTTCGCGTCGACGGATCGGCCGTGGTCATGGACGAAGCTGACTGTCTGGGCGATGTGCAGAGAAGCCCCATCCGCGAGGCCGCGCCAACAACTCAGGAGAATAGAAAATGAGATTGCTCGTCGCCGAGGATCATCCCAAGCTGGCGCACTCCATCGCCGACGGGCTGCGCGAAGAGGGGTATTCGGTCGATCTCACCCTCGATGGCCTGGAGGCTTCTCACCTCGTTTCCAGCAACGCATACGACTGTGTGGTGCTGGACATCATGCTCCCGGGGAAAGAGGGATGGTCAATTCTTCAGGATATGCGCCGCAGCGGAAATCAGTCGCCGGTATTGTGTCTGACCGCCCGTGATGCGCCGGAGGACCGCGTCAAAGGGCTCGACCTGGGCGCTGATGATTATCTCGTGAAGCCCTTCGGCTGGGAGGAGCTGCTGGCACGACTGCGGGCGCTGATCCGCCGCTCCCACGGCCGCGCGAGCAGTTTGCTGCAAGTGGCCGATCTGGAAATCAACACCGCCAGCAAGACGGTGCGGCGCGGCGGCGTTCCCATCATCCTCTCCGCGCGCGAGTTTGCGCTGCTGCACTATCTGGCGCTGCGAGCGGGTGAAGTCGTCTCCCGCACCGACGTGTGGGAGCACATCTACGAACAGGACGACGAACTCTCCAGCAACGTGGTCGACGTCTACATCGGTTATCTCCGCAGCAAGATCGACAAGCCTTTTAGCGTGAAGTTGATTCATACGCGGCGGGGCCATGGATACCTGTTGAGCGCGGGAGATCCGGACGAAGCATGACCCGAAGAATCGCGCTGGCCATCCTCCTGTCGGCATGGGCGGTGGTGCTGATCGCCCTGGTGGTCATTTATCTGACCACGCGCCAGACGCTTCTGGCGGAACTGGATGAGTCGATCATCATGCGCGCCTCAGCCCTCCCGCACCTGCTTGGGGTTTCGCGCGAAAGCAGCATGGTCGCCCTGCCTCCCGGCGATCGATATCTCATTCGCAACGAGCTGGGGCAGGTGATGGCACGGCCCGATGGGCAACTCAGCGACCGCACCTCCCCGGTGGTGACCAACCGGAAATTCATTTCGATGGCGGGCGGAGGCCGGCTGCGCAGCATTACGCTCAATTTTGGAGTGCGATCCTCGGAGGGAGCGCCGGAGCGGCTGGCCACCATCGTCTACAGCGCCCCGGCGAGTTCCGTGGACGCCCTGCTGCGGCGGCTGACCCTGCTCCTGTGCATCGTGGGGCTTGGCGGAGCGTTGTTGATCGGGGCGGTCGCCATGTTTGTCTCGCGCGCTGCCCTTCGACCGTTGCGGCAGACATCCGAGGTGATCGGGA
>JBGPEF010000131.1:0-11510 GCA_041482675.1 Tepidisphaeraceae bacterium
CCTCAAACGCGGCCTCTCCGCCACCCTCGAAGAATTCCTCCTCGCCGCCGAATACATCATGGCCCGCGGCAATCACCAGGTCATGCTCTGCGAGCGCGGCATCCGCACCTTCGAAGAATACGTCCGCAACACCCTCCCCCTGGCCATCGTCCCCGAGCTCCACCGCGTCAGCCACCTCCCCGTCGTCGTCGATCCCTCCCACGGCACCGGCAAAAGTTATCTCGTCGATGCCATGTGCCGCGCCGCCGTCGCCGCCGGCGCTGATGGCCTCATCATCGAAGTCCACAACGACCCCGAGCACGCCCTGACCGACGGCGCACAAAGTCTCAACCCCAAACAATTCGCCGAAATGATGAAAGCCATCAAACGCGTCGCCACCGCCGTCGACCGGGAAGTCTGACCCGTGGCACGGGCGTCTCGCCCGTGTCCCCCATTCCGTACCACGGGCATCCTGCCCGTGTCTTCAACTTGGGTGGCATAAGCAGCGGTATTCCGAAACCCGTGCTTCTGCCTCTCAATTCTAATTCTCAATCCCCTCTTCTCTGCGTCTCCGCGTCTCTGCGGTTAATTTGCTTTCGCTTACGCCAGAATTTCCTTCACCAGATCCCCATGCACATCCGTCAACCGAAAATCCCTCCCCTGGAATTTGTAGGTAAGCTTTTTGTGATCGATCCCCAATTGATGCAGCATCGTCGCATGTAAATCATGGACATGGCATACATCCTTCACCGCGTTATACCCCAGATCATCCGTCTCCCCATGCGTAACCCCTCCCTTGATTCCGCCCCCCGCCATCCACACTGAAAATCCCTTGATGTGATGATCCCTTCCATTCCCCTGCGCCATCGGTGTGCGCCCAAACTCTCCGCCCCAGATCACCAGCGTCTCATCGAGCATTCCCCGCGCCTTCAAATCCATCACCAGCGCCGCCGCCGCCCGATCCACCTCACCCGCGATCACCTTGATCCCATCCCGAATCCCCCCATGATGATCCCAATCGCGATGATACAACTGAATAAACCGCACGCCTCTTTCGGCCAATCGTCTGGCCAGCAAACAATTCGCCCCAAACGACCCATCCGCCCCCTTCGTTCCATACATCTCCAGAATCTTCTGCGGCTCATCCGAAATATCCATCAATCCCGGCACGCTGGTCTGCATCCGGAACGCCATCTCATACTGCGAAATCCGCGTCGCGATCTCAGGATCATCCACCGACTCATCGCGAATCTTGTTCAGCCGCGCCACCGCATCGATCACATCCCTCTGCTCTCCCGCCGTAACTCCGGCCGGATTATTGATGTAATGAACCGCATCCCCCTTGGAATAAAACCGCACCCCCTGAAACTTGCTCGGCAAAAATCCCGCCGACCACTGCCGCGACGCGATCGGCTGCTGCTGCCCCGATTTTCCGGTCGAGGTCAGCACGATGAACCCCGGCAGATTGTTCGTCTCCGCCCCCAACCCATACCACACCCACGACCCCATCGACGGCCGGCCTGAGATGGTCGTCCCCGTGTTCATGAACGTGTGGGCCGGATCATGATTGATCGCTTCGGTCACCATCGATCGGATAATGCACATCTCATCCGCGATCGCCCCGAAATTCGGAAACAGTTCGCAGATCTCCTGCCCCGACTTGCCGAATTTTTTAAACGCCCACTGCGGCGCCAGACACTTGAGCGACTGCCCCTGCAACTGCGCAATCGGCTGCCCCTTGGTAAACGACTCCGGCATCGCCTTCCCCGACATCTCCGCCAATTTCGGCTTGTAATCCAGCGTCTCCAAATGCGACGGCCCCCCGGCCATGCACAGATGAATCACCCGCTTCGCCTTGGGGGCAAAATGCAGCGGATCGACGATCCCATGCCCCCGCAAATTCGCCTCCGCCGCGTGAAGCAGCCGCGGATTGAGCAGGCACGCAAGGGCAAGCGAACCGACGCCCTTGGCCGTTCGGCCAAGAAGGGTGCGGCGGGTGAGTTGGAGTTTGAAGGGGTCTATGTGATTCATATTGATTGACCGGTTTTTTGACCGTCCTCCTCATCCTGGCGGTGGGCCGGCAGAGAGTTGTCAGTCTCTAAAAGAGTATACGCATTTTGAGGGAGTGGCGTTGGGGGAGAAGAGGGAGGGGGATCGCAAATTGGGGAAAGGGTGGAAGGCTCGGATTTGGCAAGAAGGGTTGCGAGGGCGGAGCGGCGTTCGGAGTCGGTGGCGGGGTCCTTCATGAAATCGGGCTCGTGGATCTCCTTTCGGCGCGCGAGAGCGAAGGTGTCGAGGTAGGTTTGCGGATCGGTGGAATCGGGGGGTGGAGCGAAGCCGTCGGAAGCGGCCATTTGAAGGAGGCAGCGGGCAGCGCGGAAACTGGTCATGGCGTGGGAGTCCTCGAGTTGGCGGCGAAGCGTTTTGATGGCGGCAAAGAGAGTTCGGCGGAAGCGGTCGCCGGCCGCGCCCCACATTTCCTGCCGGCGGCGAGCGAGTTCGGCTTTGAAAAGAGGATGAAACGCGCGCCAGCGCCAAAGGGTGCCGCGGTGGACGTGAAGTTGTGAGGCGATGTAGGTGTCGGTGCGGCCGGCGACGTAGAGATCGATGGCGATGAGCTGCTGGTTGGTGAGAGTGGGGATATCCAAGGGCGGGGCCGCCAGTTGAGAATCGGGGCGGTAGGGGACCTGGGGGGTTTCCTGGTTGGCGAGGATTGGGCCGCCGGGGAGGGGAATATTGGGAGTGGGGGGATACTCGGAGGGTGGATGAGGGGGAAGGGGCAACGAAGTCGCTTCGATGTCGCATCCTGTCGCATTTGGTTGCGCGGAGTATGGCGGGGCGGAGGGTGGCGGGGCGTGGAGACTGGAAATTGCGGGCGCGGAATCAGCGCTGATGAATTTCTGAACAGAATCGGCACACATGACAAACCTCCCCTTTTGGGCTCCGCGTTAGCGGAACAATACGGTCCCAAGCTTGCATACGTCGGCGGTGGGTCGGTTGTTCGGTAAAAATCCAATTTTTTTTGGGAGCAAGTTTTTGGCACGGTCGGAGCGGCTCTGATGGTGGGGTTGGGAGAGCGGGGAGGGGCGATAATGCGCCGGATGGGGCGCGGGGGCGGGGCCGATAAGAAGTTGAAGGTTAATCCTGATCCTCCTCATGACGATGAGTGTTGGAAGCCGCGCAGGACGGCGGATGGGCCGCATGCGCGCGTGCGAGTTGAGGCCAGGCCAGGCTCCGGGGAGCGGCCGACCCACTCATGCAGATCAACAAGAGGAGAAAGTCATGCGGTTCAGCAATGCAGTCAAGAGCGCGGCGGTGCTGACGGTCGGCCTGATCGTCACCGGTTGCGCTGTCCGCGTCCGCCCGGCCGAGGTCGTCGTCGATCCGGTCCCCAACATCGTCGTCGAGCGCCCCACGGTCGTGGTCAATCGCCCCTGGATCGTCACCCGGCCGGTCGTGGTCGAGCGGAACGTGGTCATCGATCGCAGGCCCGTGGTCGTCGAACGGAAGACCACCGTCGTCGTGGACAAGAAGGAACATCACGACAACGGCAACCACTACGGCCAGGACAAGGACAAATTCAGCAATCCCGCGGCCCGTGGCGACAACGCCAAGCACGAAGACAAGGACAAGGACAAGAAGGGCGTCGCCAAGAACGAATAACGCCCAGGAACATATCCACGGACGGATCACAGATGCACACAGGTTCGAGGACATGCTCCTCATCTGTGTGCATCTGTGTTTATCCGTGGATCGTAGGTCCGGCTGTGCCGGACAGAAGAATTGTCCGGCACAGCCGAACCTGCAAATTAGTACCGCGTGATCGTCTCGTGCAGGTTCAGCAGCGCCCGCGAGATGCTCGTCCACGCCGCCAGCTCCGAAGCATCCAAATCCTTGGCCACGGGCGCTTCCCCGCTGGAAATCAGCTTCTCGGCCGAGGCCTTGTCGGCGGCGAATTCCTTGCGGTGCTTCTCAAAAAGCGCCGCCAGGACCGAAAGCTCCTCCGGCCTGCCTTCGCGAGCCAGGGTTCGCACAAACGCCCATTTCAGCCGATCGCCGACGCTGGCTCCGCCCTCGCGGACAATCCGCTCGGCGAAAACTCGTGCTGCCTCGACGTAGGTTGGATCATTCAGCAAAACCAGCGCCTGCTGCGGCGTGTTCGACCGCGCCCGCTCGGCCGTGCATTCCTCGCGGCTGGGGGCGTCGAAGGTCATCAGGCTGGGATGCAGGAAGCTGCGCTGCCACCAGGTATAGAGCCCGCGGCGATAGAGGTTTTCGCCGTGGTCGTGCTCCCATCTGCGCGTCGGGAAGTTGAGGTAGTCCCAATAGCCCTCGGGTTGATACGGCCGGGCCGACTCGCCGCCGATTTTCAGGTTCAGCAATCCGCTGATCGCCAGTGCATTATCACGCACGATCTCGGCATCCATCCGGAACCGCGATTGCCGCGCATAGAGCCGGTTGAACGGATCGGCCTCATTCAGCTCCCTGGTCGGACGCGAGGTTTGTCGATAGGTGGTGCTGGTCACCATCAGCCGGATCATGTGCTTGATATCCCAGTTCGATTGGGTGAATTCGGTGGCCAGGTAGTCGAGCAATTCCGGGTGCGTCGGCCATTCACCCTGCGAGCCAAAATCCTCGACGCTCTTGGAAATTCCCGTGCCGAAATAAAGCCTCCACATCCGATTCACAATCACCCGCGCCGCCATCGGGTTGTCGGGCGAGGTGATCCAGCGGGCCAGATCCAGCCGCGTGAGCCGCGTGGGAGAAGTGGTGGGGGGCTTGGCGCCAGCCACGAGAAATGCCGGATAGGCCGGCTGCACGATCTCGCCCGAATCATCCAGCCAGTTGCCGCGGGGAAGAATCCGCACCGGCCGCGGCGTTTCCGCGACGGTGATGAGGCCTTTGGGGACCGTCTTGAGAAATTCATCCCGCGCCTTTTCGTTTTTGGCCAGCGCCTCGCGCAGAGGCTGAAGAAACGGCGTGATCGAACGGTGATATCCGGCCAGCTTTTTCTGCTGATCCTCGCTCCGCTTGGCCGGATCGAGGGCGAGAATGGCCGCGATGTCGGCGGGAAGGTCCTGCCCCGCAAATGCCTTGATCGGCCGCGGCGCGGTGGTGGCCGACAGCTTAAATCGCCCCAGGGTCTGTTTTTTTCCCGCGTCGAATCGAAGCGTGAAGGTCAGATAGGCCTCGCCGCCGTCGCCAAAATCCGCGTCGGTTTCGAACACGGAATAGACGTCGGAATTGGCATGCCCGGCATTGGACCATCCCGAATCGGGCGTGATCGCCGAGGCGGCCGAAAAGGTGGCATCCTTATCGCGTTTTCGCGGCGCTTCATAAGAGGCCGAGGCATTTTGCAGGGTGATGAGCTGCGCCGACGGGTCCGGCTCGGCCTTGACCACGGCCGTGGCGGGGCCGCTGGTGATGGCAAAACTGGTGAGGGTGAAGATGCCTCCACCCGCCCGGCCCGGCCCGGTCTTCTTATCGCCCGGCTCGGTCAGCGCATCCAGCCGAAACGCCGTGATCCCCTTCAGCTTGGACTTCACGCGAACGACATAAGCATCCTTCTCCGGCACGATGCGGGTGATGCTGACCGACTTGTCATCGTTGACCTTGGGAAAAGCCCCCGACGTGGCGACCACATCCAGCGGCGCCAGCACCTGCCAGTCGATGTGCCGATAGTTTTTCAGCGATTTTTCCCACTCGGCCTGGGCCGCCGCCAGCTCCGGAGTGTCCGCCGCCAGTTTCGATTTACTTTCGGCGATCAGATTGTCAAACCGTTTCAGCTCCGCGGCCTGTTTCTCATCCGGCACCGGCATCCCCGCCTCGCGCCGGCCGACGGCGGCCTCTTTCACATCCGCGAAGAAGGCCTCCATGCTGTAAAAGTCGCGGGTGGCATAGGGATCGAATTTGTGGTCGTGGCATTCGCAGCAGCCCATGGTCGCGCCGAGCCAGACCGAGCTGACGTTGCGGACGCGGTCGGCCATGTATTTGGCGGCGTATTCCTTGGGCTGCGCGCCGCCCTCTTCGGTGGTCTGGAGCAGGCGGTTATAGCCCGTGGCCACCTTTTGCTCGATTGTCGCATTGGGCAGCAGGTCGCCGGCCAGTTGCTCGATGGTGAACTGGTCGAAGTGCTTGTTGTCGTTGAAGGATTTGATGACGTAATCGCGATAGGGGGCGATGTCGCGCGGATTGTCCGAGTGATAGCCGATGGAGTCGGCAAAGCGGACCAGGTCGAGCCAGTGAATGGCCATGCGCTCGCCGAAATGCGGCGAGGCGAGCAGTTGTTCGACCAGATTCTCGTAAGCGTTGGGCGACTGATCGTTCACGAACGCGGCCACCTGCTCGAGAGTGGGGGGGAGGCCGGTGAGATCGAAGTAGAGGCGGCGAACCAGCGTCGTCCGCTCCGCCTCGGGGGATGGCTTGAGATTGTTCTCGTTGAGCTTGGCGAAGATAAACAGGTCGATCGGATTTGCGATTTGCGATTTGCGATTGGCAATTTCAGGGGGCTCGGAATGCACTGGTTTGATGTAGGCCCAATGTCCCTGCCAGGTCGCGCCCTGTTCGATCCACAACTTGAAGAGGGCAATTTGTTTGGCCGTGAGCTTCTTGCCCGACTTGGGTTTGGGCATGACCTCGTCGCGGTCGGTGGTGGTGATGCGGCGATAGAGCTCGCTCTTCTGGAGATTGCCGGGGACGATGGGGGAGTTGCCGTCGATGGGGGCGAAGAGGCCATCTTTGGTGTCGAGGCGAAGTTCGGCCTTGCGAGCGTTTTTGTCGGGCCCGTGGCACTGATAGCAGTTCTCGGAAAGGATGGGGCGGATATCGCGGTTGAATTCGATTTTGGGGGAGAGGTCGGCAGCGGGAAGGGCGTTTGCCCAACCCATTGCAAACAAGAATCCGACAAGGTGGCGTAGTCTCATCCGTCTCCTCATGGGCATTTTATCATAATACGAACCGCGATGTGTGTTGCGGCGGAGGAGCGTTAAATCGTGCGGGCTTTGAGACGAGCGGCCACGTCGTTGAGCCAGTTTTTGTCGGGGAGTGCGTAGGGGCGGAATTTTTCCATGATTCCCTGCTCCTCGCTGTAGGCCAGGGCGCGGTGGACGCCGAGTTTGTTGGCCATGGGGGAGTCGATCAGGTTGCTGGAGTCGTTGGCGCTCATCTGGAAGAGGATGCGGTTGTCGAATTCGCGCATGGAGTTGCGGTCGAGGGTGCGATCCAGCGAGGCGGGGGTGTCGGTCCAGGCGAGGATGTGAATTCCCAGCGGGGGGCCTTCGCGGAGGAGGTCGGAGAATTGCTTGTCGGGGGGAGTCTTTTTCTCCTCGTCGCCGCCGCCGAAGCTGAAGCTTTCTTCCTGCTTGCGCAGCAGGCGATAGCGCTGGAGGCCGTAGATCACCAGGTAAATGGATGGGGCATCGTTCAAATCTTGTCCTTGTCGCCGGGTCATTTCTTCGTGAAGTTCGGCCAGCGCTTCGTTGGCCAATCGCCATTCGACGACGTTCACATCGTGGGGGAGAATGTCTTTGATCTGCGGCAGATGGCCGGCAAGCGGAGAGTCGGCGGGCGCGCCATCCATGATGTAGAAGCGGGCGGATTTTGGAGGGTGTTGGGCGGCGAGGGAGATCATGGACATCTCGAGCATGGCCATGGCGGCTTCTTCCTGCTGGCCGACGATCAGGACGTTGGCGCCGCTCTGGCGGCGGAAGGCGACGGCGGTGGGATCTTTGATGGCGACGGGTTCGCCGAGCCAGGCCAGTGGAGCTGTCGGTGGGGGGGGCCAGGAAGACGAGCCGATCAGGGCGGCGAGTTTTTGGTTTTTCAGAATGTCGGCCGGGGCGTTGCCTTCGAAGACGATGGCGGGCTGATGATGGTTGGGGAGGGCATCGGCCCGGGCTCGGACTCGGGCCAGATATATCTCGCGGCGGTCGTCGGGGAGCCAGGCGACTTGGAAGGGACTATTGCCTTCGACGAGGCCGCCGGCGTCGTTGTAGATGGCCTCGCCGGGGCGGGAGAGGAGGCGGGCGGCGGAGTTGTTGTCGCCGAGGATCAAATGCGAATCGGCCTCGGACGTCTGGAGGGCGATGCGGACGGCCATTTGGCCGATGGTGGATCGGGCCAGGCCGGAGGAGCCGGCGATGGTTTGCGAGCCGAGCAGGACGTGAACGCCGAAGGCGCGGCCCTGGCGGACGAGGCGGTCGAGGAGGAGGCCGGCATCCTGGGCGAGTTTGTCGTCTTCGGAGAAGAATTCCTGGAATTCGTCGATGATCAGAAGCGTGCGCGGCAGGGGCGGAAGTTTTTCATTGGTCGAGGCATCCTTCATGAGCCCGCGATAAGACGGAAGGTCTTGAATGCCCAACTTTCGAAATAGATTGCCGCGCTTCGTCAGTTCAGCGTCCAATCGTTGCAGGACGCTGAGGCCAAATTCGCGGTCGGATTCGACGGCGATGGCGCGGGCGTGGGGGAGGTTGTGGGTGGCGTAGGTTTTGAATTCGACGCCTTTTTTGAAGTCGATGAGGTAAAATTCGACTTCGTCGGGGTGATACCACATGGCCAGATTGGTGACGAGAGCGTGGAGCAATGTGGATTTGCCGGAGCCGGTTTTGCCGGCGATTAAAACATGCTGGGCGACGCCACGGCCGAGCTTGAGCATCTGGAGGCGGGTTGCGCCGAGGCGGCCGATGGGGACCTGAAGATCATCGGTGCTGGAGCGGGTCCAGTATTGCTGCTGCTGTGGGGCGATGGTGTCGAAATTGACCTCGACGCGCTTGTTTTCCTTGGCGCGGATGCCGACAACGTCGAGGATTTTGGTGAGGAAATCCTCGGCCGGCGGCGGATCGAGGGCGAGGGGGAATTGCTTGAAGACATCGTCCTTCCAGACGAATTTGTCGTTCTGGCGCACCAGATTGAGGCTGTGGGATTCGAGCTCATCGAGGTGCGCGCCGGATGGGAGTGGCGTGCGCGTGTCGCGAACCACGAGGGTGTAGACGCCGCAGCGTGCGCCGGTGCTGGCAATGCTGGCGAGGCGGCGGAAAGCGTCGCCTTCGAAGCCGACGGGGAGGTCGGCGATCACCAGGAAGCGATAGGGCTCGGCCAATTCGCCGGCCTGGGCGTTGTAGTCGTCGATGGTCTCGAATTCGTTGCGGAGATATTTCTGGATCACCGTTTCCATGTGCTCGGTGAGATCGGAGAGTCGTTGGTTGATGTGCTCGGAGTCGGTCCAGATTCGCGTACCGACGAGGGCTTCATCATGATCGGCCAGATGCATGAACCCGGCGAAATTCTGGCCGAGGCTGACGGGATCGATGATGGTAAAGCGCACGCGGCCGGCGGGGAGTTGAGTGAGCAGGCGGGCCATCATCATCTGAAGAGTGCGGATCGCCTCGGGGCGGCCTTTCTGGTCGGTGTGAATGAGCAGCGATGCGTGGCGCGGGAAAGAGAGGACGGCGGGGACAGAAAATGTTTCGGGAAGCTGGAGTTTGGCCGGGACTTTGTCGGTGATGCGCTTGAGATCAACCTGAAGCTCGCCGAAGCGGATGCGATCGGTGAATTTGGAGGGCGGCTGCCAGTTGGCCCAGCGTGGGTCGGTCCAATCGAGGACTGCGGGCGCGTGTTGGCCGTTGTCCTGGCCAATGGGGGCGGCAGCCGAGGCCATTCCCTCCTGCCAGATGCGTTCCAGAGCCTGCCAGGCCTCGACATGCTTCTGATTCGCGGCGGCGATCTGCTTTTCGTGGCGTTCCTTCGATCCATCGAGCTCGCGCTGACGCCGTTTGTCTGTTTCGAGCATGGCGCGCGATTGGGAGCTTTCGGCGGCGGATTTGGCGCGGGTGCGCTCGGCTTCGAAGGCGGCGAGCTTGGTTTCATATTCCGTCGTCAACGCCGCGAGGCCGGTTTCGCGCGTCTTGGCAGCGCGGAGGAGAATCGGCACCGATCTCTCCTTGGCCGATTTGATTTCATTGTCACGACGGAGCTTTGAACCGACATATTCCTCATCGTGCTTGCGCTTGGCGTCGCTCAGTTCCTTCTGAGCGGCAGCGCGCGCTGCCCGCAGGGCGCGGCGAAGGGGAATAAATGTCTTGCCGACCTGCGAATTGGCCAGGAGCCGCAGGAGAAAGCCAAGGAGCAGCGCGGCGACAAGTCCGATCGCCGCCGACCAGGCGATCAGGGTCGGATCGGGCGTCATCGTGTTCTTCAGCCAGTGGCCGACGACGATGGCGATCAGAATGACCACGATGGCGGCCACGTAAGGCAGCCCGCCGACGAATAATCTTGGAGCTTTGAGGCGCTGAAGTCTGCTTATTCCATTCTGGGCGATGTCGCGCTGCGAATTGTAAAAAGCTTCAGCGCTTTCGCCCTCCGCCTGCTGAGCTGTGTCCCGCAATTCCTCATCCGGCGGGGGTTTCTGCCGGTAGAGCAGCATTAATCCCCCCGCGCTGTGCTCCATTTCATCCAGCGTCTTGAGCTCGTCGGCGATGCGGTCGTTGATCTTCTTGAATTCCTCGCGAAGGCCGATTTGTGTCGCGTCAAAAACGCTCTCGGTCAGCCAGGTTGCCTGCTCGAAGCTCTTTTTCACCTCGCGATCGATGGATGACTTCTCATAATCCAGCCGCTGCCGCCCCAGGCTGTCGGAATGCTTCAGGGCCGAAAAATCGGTTTGATATTGATTCTCGGCCGCCTCGATGCGCCCGTCATATTTCTGGCGGATCGCATCCTGCTGATTCTTGAATCGCTCCTCGATGCCCCAGTTGGTGCGCTCCAGTTCCTTGTCGGCGGCCTCGATGGTGGAAGTGTGATGCTGCTCGATTTCAATTTCCCGGGCAGCGCATCGCTCGGACAGCTCGACCAGGGCGCGCAGGGCCGCACGCTGAAGATCGCGCTCGGCGGAAGGGACATTGGGGGCGGAAAGTTCGGGCATTGAATTTCTTATTCGCCACACTCTCTTCGAATCTGGTCCAGCAGCACGGCCATGTGGTCCATCGCCCCCACGGCGTTTTTCATGTCGGCCTCGAGCGGAATCAGATACGTCTTCTCGAGATGCTCGGCCTGCACATCCTGCCACTGGCCCCTGGCCTCGAGCCAGCGGTTGTTGAGCTCCTTCATCGCCTTATTCAACTGGCCACGGCCTTCGTGAACGCCCATGGTTGACCCTCGACCCTTAATAGTATGCGCCTACGGCCGCTTTTCAGCCGGATTCTGCTGCTCTTCGGCCGGCTGCTGATCGGGTTGTGCCGGTGGAGACGGTTGTGGGGGTGGAATCTCACCTTCGCCGCGGGCCATTGAAGCCGCGCCGGTGGGGAGTGTGCCGATTTCGTCGGTTGAAGCGGCGACGGATGTCGCGGCGGACGGGCCTAGCGCTGCGTATTCCTCGAGCTTGCGAATCATCGCATCCAGTTTTCCGGCGGCGGTGGGCAGGTCGGTTTGCACGGTGGTGGCGAAGCGTTGCGCCGTGCCTTTGTAGACTTCAATTTCCTTGGGCAGCTTCCTGGCGTATCTGCGGACGGCGACCAGTTTGCGCTCGGCATCCTCAAGCC
>JBGPEF010000132.1:0-11498 GCA_041482675.1 Tepidisphaeraceae bacterium
ATCTCGCCGACAAAACCAGCGGCGATCCCACCCTCCAGATCGAAGTCGAGGAACACCAGCCCAACAACCACCGCATCGACGGCAACCATTTCGGCAACCGTCCCCCCCCTCGGCAAAAACGGCGGCGAAACCATGCGCGTCGGCTACAGCTTCCAATCCATGTTCAGCTCCAAAACCACCGTCGAAAATAATCTCTTCGACCAATGCGACGGCGAGATCGAGATCATCTCCAGCAAATCCTGCGACAACATCTATCGCAATAATACGTTTAACAACTGCGCCGGCTTCCTCACCCTCCGCCACGGCAACCGCTGCACCGTCGATGCCAACTTCTTCCTCGGCCAGAACAAAAAAGGCTCCGGCGGCGTCCGCATCATCGGCGAGGACCACACCATCACCAACAACTACTTCGCCGACCTCACCGACGGCGTCTTCCGCATCACCTCCAGCATCCCCGACTCCGAATTAAAAGGCTATTTCCAGGCCAAACGCTGCACCATCGCCTTCAACACCATCGTCAATTGCAAAGGCGCCTATCTGGAGCTCGACGCCGGCATCAACACCTCCCGCCGCACCCTCCGCCCTGAAAACATCACTATCGCCAACAACCTCTTCCTCCTCCCTCCCGACGGCGCACAGCTGATCAAGGGCCAGGAAGGTGAAGGCTGGAAATGGATGGGTAACATTGCCTGGCTGGAAGTCGGCCATGAGTTCAAAGGCATCCGCATGATCTATCCAAAGCTGGAAAGCCTTCCACCCCTACGCAAATACGGATATCTGCGCCCCGCAGAGGACAGCCCGGCTCGCGAATCGGCCGAAGGCGATTTCCCCCAGGTAAAAACCGATATTTTTGGGCAAGCTCGTGCAGGGAGATTTGTTGTCGGTTGCGACCAATGCACGCCGGCCTTCAATCACCCGGCATCGCCGAAAGACGTCGGCCCCTCCTGGTCGGTGGACATCCGCTCCCAGCCCCCCGATAATCCAGCCGAGGAGAAAAAATGACCACCGTCCGCAACTATTTCAAAGACATCTACGACAACATCAAGTCGATTTCCATCGGCATGAAGATCACCCTCAAGTACTGCTTCCAGAAAACCGTCACCGTGCAGTACCCCGAGCAGCACCTCTCCTTCGCCCCGCGCTATCGCGGCATCCACGAGTTCGAGCTGGACAAGTGCATCGCCTGCGACATGTGCGCCAAGGCCTGCCCGGTCGATTGCATCTACATCGACAAGTCGGCCCCCCGCAAAATCGACAAGAAAACCGGCAAAGCGGTGGGGGGGGAACTGATCCGATACGCAATTGACTACAGCAAGTGTCTTTTCTGTGCCCTCTGCACCGAGCCCTGCCCCACCGAGTGCATCCACATGGGCAAGCTCCACGATCTCTCTTCCTACACCCGCGAGGATGTCGTCGTCGAGTTCACCGAGCTCGACAAGCAGGGCCTGCGCACCCCCATCCCGCTCTGGATGGAACGCAACGCCGCAACCATCCCCTGGGTCAAGGAAGAATACGACCGCGTCAAGGCCGGCAAAATCGCCACCACCGCCGGCGACATCCCGCCCATTAAGTAATTGTAGGGCAGGTTTTCAACCTGCCAGTTGCAGACTGAAAGTCTGCACTACAAAGGAGAAAGCCCATGCCCAACGAAACCCTCAAGCTCCTCGCCCGCGAAGTCCGCGGCAAAACTTTCAAGATCCTCGACGGCGTCTCCGAATCCCAGGCCCGCTTCGCGCCGCCGGGTCTGAATAACAGCATCGTCTGGCACGCCGGCCACGCCTTCACCGTCGTCGAAAGCTTATCGGTCTCCGCCGCCACCGGTAAGCCGCCCCAATATCCCGACGGCTGGTTCGACCTTTTCAGTTGGAAGAGCAAGCCCGCCGCTGACACCAAATTTCCCCCACTCGCCCAGGTAATCGAAGCACTCCGCAACCAGCTCGAGCGCCTTCTCTCCGCCATCGAGCCCCTCACCACTCAGCAGCTCGCCGTGGTCATCGATCAAGCCCGCAACCGCACCGTCCGATATAACATCCTCCACGGCCTGCATGATGAGGCCAACCATCAGGGCGAGATGTGGCTGCTGCGCAAGCTGCAAAACATCAAAGCCCCATAATCAAATTCCTGTCAAACTGTCCCGCCATTTCGGTCTGGGTCATTAAGTCGCCTCCCCCCCCTGTCGATGAGCAATGATGCAGCCGGTCGCGTTCGCGCGGTCGGCGTGGTCGTCGCAATAGCGCCGGCCGAACCGAAGTCCTCCTGATCGAGGAGAATGTTATGAAGGCTCTGAAAACGCTTCTTGTCAGGCTCGTCAAGGACGAGCAGGGCGGCGAGGTTCTCGAGTATGCCCTGGTTGCTGGTCTGATCGTCGTTGCGGCCATCGCCGTCATCGGCTCAGTCGGCACCAAAGTGCTTGCTCGCTGGAACTCGCTCAACAGCAGCATGTAAGGCGACTACCCGCTTCACCGCGGGCGTCCACTTACGTGCCTGCCCGCCGCGTGCGGGCAAAGGATTCTGTATGAGCAAGGCCTATGCGTTTCTACGAAGGTTGCTGCGCGATGAGACCGGTGGCGAAGTGCTGGAATATGCACTGGTTGCCGGCCTGATCATCGTCACCGCGATTGCAGTCATCGGCACTGTCGGGACCAAGGTCCTGGGCCGGTGGACATCGCTCGACAGCAGCATGTAAGCAGTGAGGCCGCCGGCCGCGAGCGTTCGCGGCCTGGCCTCTGCCAGGGACTGCCCCATGACGTGGCATGCGCTTGTGGTCTTCGCGCCATTGGTGGTGATGTTGGCATTGGCCGCCGCTATCGATATTCGTTCGCGGCGGATTCCCAATGCGCTGACAGGCCTGCTGGCCCTGACCGGGCTGATGCAGAGCTTCACCGCCGGGCACACCGTTTCCCCGCTGCAATCCATCCTCGGATTGTTGACCGGCGGCGGTCTGCTGTTGGCGCTGTTTGCCATTGGCGCGGTCGGCGGCGGCGATCTCAAGCTGCTCGCCGGCGCTGGTGCGTGGCTCGGCCCCAAACTGGTCTTCCAGGTTTTCCTGGTGGAGGCCGTTCTGGGCATGATCATCGTGCTGGTGACCTGCGCCATTCACGGCCGCATTCGTTTATTGATGAACAACAGCATGCTGCTGGCCACCAACATCGCACATGTGAATCATCTCGGCACCGAGCACGTGCGGGAAACCGGTGCATCGTGCCGCAGCGTGGATCGGCCTCTGGCGTATGCCGTGCCGATCTTCATCGCCACCATCATCATCCTCAGCTTCGGAAGGGGGGGTCTGTGAAACCGCTAAAAAAGCCTTTCTTTCGCAAGGGAAATGCCGTTCTCGAAGCGGCGCTGGTTCTGCCGATCCTGCTCTATCTGGCCTTTGGCACGGTGGAATTCGGCTACTTCTTCTACGTCAAGAACAACGTCCAGGGCGCGGCCCGCGAGGGAGTTCGCGCGGGCATTCCGCCAAGCGCTACCAATACCGACGTCACCAACGCCGTCGCCAGCCAGATGACCGCCGCGGGACTTCAAGCGTCCGGATATACAGTCACAACCACGCCAGCCAACGTTAGCGGACTTGCGCCGGGGACGACGGTGACAGTCGTGGTGCAATGCACCTGGGGGACTGTGGGCCTGCGCCCGCTCCAGTTGATCAGCACCAGTAAAATCGTGAAGGGACAGGCAGTTATGCGGAAGGAGTGATTCTCACGTCGCTCTCATGCGCGGGCGACACTCGACTGTTGGCGAAGGAGGGCGGAATCAGCCGGTTATCCGCTCATTATTTGCTGACCGGTCTAAACTGAATAATCCATCCGGCCGACCTGAGAGATGAGATCGTACGCCTCAGAGGTCATTATGAATTGGAAAACCTGGGTTCCGTTAATTATCGCAGTGATACTCGGACTAATCGCCGCCAAAGTCGGGCGGGACATGCTGGTGAGCCGCAAGGAAGGCGGTCCTGACGGCCAGCTTGTGCGCATCGTGGTTGCCAAGAAGGACATAGCTCCCGGGCACACCATCGACGCCAATGATTTGACTGGCGCGGCATTTCCACCGGAAAGCGTCCCCCGAGGATCGTTCAAGCAGGAGTCTGAGCTGGCCGGCCGGGTCGCGGCGATGCTAGTCGTCCTGGGCCAGCCGATTCTTGACGGATATCTGGCCGCCACTGGATCGGGTTCGGGCGCGCAGGCAATTGTGCCGTCGGGGATGCGGGCGGTGACGATCGAGGTGAATGAGTTCAGCGGCGTGGCCGGATTGCTCGTGCCCGGGTGCAGAGTGGATGTGGTTTCAACGCTGCCGGATGCGCAAACGAGAATTTCCATTGCCAGAACCATCGTACAGAACGTGAAAGTGCTGGCGGTTGGCCAGCGGCTGACCGTGAACAATGCGGGCCGCAAGGAAGAATCGGCGATGGCGGCCGAGGCGGCGGTGGCCAAGAGCGTGACGCTCCTGGTCAAGCCGCGCGAAGCCGAGGCAATTGAGCTGGCTAGCTCGTCGGGCCGCACGCGGCTGGTTCTTCGCGGGTCTTTTGATGAGGCCATGCGGCAGGGCGAGGGCGTGAGCGTGGCCGAGCTGCTCGGGTCGCGGCCGCAGGTTACGCAGGTCGCGGTTGAGAACCCGACGACAAAGCCGGTGGAGCAGACCACGGTCGTGGTCGAGCCAAACCATTATGACCCACTTCCGACGCGCAAGCATGTCGTGGAATTCATCCGCGGCACCAAGGTGACGCGCGGCGAATTTGAGGTATCGGTTGACGCCAACGGCAACGAGGTGATCGGGACGACGAAGGAAGACTAAAGAACGAGCCGGCCGATTACCAGACGGCCTGCCCGCTCTTGGCAATAGGTGAGCGATATGTTCGTGCAACTGCATTGCGTAGTCGTTGACTCGGACGTCTCCAATCGACAGGAGATGGCCAACTTCCTGAGCAATCATGGAGTCAACGTGGTTGCGCAGTTGCCCTCGGCCGAGCAGCTTTCGACGGTGCTGGTTCGCCGCGAAGCGGCGCAGCTGGTGGTGATCAACCTCGATCCCAACCCGCAGGAAACGCTCAAGAAGGTCGGCCAGCTCGTCAAGCAGTTTCCCAATACAAGCTTTTTCGTGATGTCGCAGACGGTGGAAGCCCAGATCCTGATGGAAGCGATGCACATGGGCATCCGCGAGTTCGTGCCGCTGCCGATCGTGCCCGAGAAATTCGCGGCCGGCATCGAGCGCGTGGCCAGCCTCCATGGCATGGGCAGGCGGGCGCGGATGGTGCAGATCATTCCCAGCATCGGCGGCTGCGGCTCGACGACGGTGGCGTGCAATATCGCGGCCTCGCTGGCGAAGGACTCGAAGACGGTTTTGCTCGACATGGACCTGGTGCGCGGCACCGTGGCCAGCTCTTTTGACATTCGACCCAAGTACACGATTTCCGACATCATGAACTCGGCCGAGCGGCTGGACAATCAACTGCTGGACAACGCGCTGGCGATTCATGAAGCCAGTGGGCTGGCGATTCTGGCCCGCCCGGACCTTCCCGAGGACACCCAGCGCGTGAATCAGGCCGGCATCAACCGGCTGATGGGCGTGCTTCAGCGGATGTATGACTATGTGGTGATCGACTCGCTGATGAGCGTCGATCCGCTCTATTCGGGGCTCGTGCAGGCCGCCGACATGAACATCATCGTGATGCAGCTCAACGTGCCCAGCGCCAGAAATTGCGAGCGATTCCTGGGCACGATGCGGCGGATGGGCATCGATTCGGCCAAGATCAAGATCGTCGTGAACCGTTACGTGAAAAAGGGCTGGGACATCGCGCCCGAGGAAGTGGAGCGGTCGCTGGGATTGAAGATCTCCTGGATGATCCCCAACGATTTCAAGAACGCCATCGCGGCGATTAATTTCGGCTCGCCGGTGGTGATGCGGGCGCCCAGGGCGGAGATGAGCCTGAGCCTCAGCGGCCTGGCCGAAGTGGTGCATGGCAAGGCCGCGTGATTGAAGGATGGCGGACAAGAACGTCCGCCCTACGGATGAAAGCGAAGGAGCGGTTTAGATGGGATTGTTCTCCAAGCACTCGAATGCACCCAAGTCAGCGGAATCGCAGATTCCGACTTCGGTCATCGCCTCGCCGCCCGATTCGCTGCGGCAGGGGGAATCCACGCTTCCGCCGGCCGCTTCAGCCGGGGCCGTTCCAATGCAGCTTTCGGAGCGGCAGGTTTACCTTGAAAAAATGAAGGTCCGCATTCACCAGCAGTTGGTGGAGCGGCTGGACGTGCAGAATCTGCGGACGGTGCCGCAGGATGCGGTCCGGCAGGAGGTTCGCGCGGTCATCCGCGATCTCTGCCAGCTCGAGAAGGGACTGCTCACCTCATCCGAGCAGGAAAAGCTCATGGATGAGGTGATGGATGAAACATTCGGGCTTGGGCCGCTGGAGGCGATGTTCAAGGACCCGACGATCACCGACATTCTCATCAACCGGTTTGACCGGGTCTATGTCGAGCGTCGCGGGCGATTGGAGCCGGTCGATGTCCATTTCCGCGATGACAATCACCTGCGGCAGATCATCGACCGCATCGTGGCCCAGGTGGGCCGGCGCATCGATGAGATTTGCCCGATGGTCGATGCCCGCCTGCCGGATGGAAGCCGAATCAACGCGATTATTCCGCCGCTGGCCGTCGATGGATCGGCCATGTCGGTGCGGCGATTCGGCGCCAGCCCGCTTCAGCTCGAGGATTTGTTGCGGCATGGGGCGTTCCACCCGGCCATGATCGATTTTCTGGCGGCGGCGGTGCGGGCGCGGTGCAACGTGCTGATCAGCGGCGGCACCGGCTCTGGCAAGACCACCCTGCTCAATTGCCTTTCGCGATACATTAACTCCGACGAACGAATCATCACCATCGAAGATGCGGCCGAGTTGCAGCTTCAGCAGCCGCACGTGGTCCGGCTGGAGACGCGCCCGCCGAATATCGAAGGCCGCGGCGAGGTGACCCAGCGCGACCTCGTGAAAAACTCCCTGCGCATGCGGCCGGACCGCGTGATCATCGGCGAAGTGCGCGCGGGCGAGGCGCTGGACATGCTCCAGGCGATGAACACCGGCCACGAAGGCTCGATGACCACCATCCACGCCAATAGCTGCCGCGACGCCCTGGCCAGGCTGGAGGTCATGATCTGCATGGCCGGATTTGATATTCCCCTGCGGGCCCTGCGCAGCCAGATCGCGTCGGCGCTCCAGATCGTGATTCAGGCCAAGCGCATGCCCGGCGGAAAGCGCAAAGTGGTCGCCGTGAGCGAAATCACCGGCATGGAAGGCGATCAGATGCAGATGCACGATCTTTTCCTCTATGAGCAGAGCGGCGTGGGGCCCGATGGGAATGCGGTCGGGCAATTTGTGTGCACGGGGCTTCGGCCGCGCTCGTGCGAGCGAATCGAGCATCGCGGGATCAAGCTTCCGCCGGAGCTTTTCACCCGGAGAGTCCTTTAGTAGAGAGCCAGCGATATGGGTCAGCCTCAAGTCATCGTCCTGATCGCACTGTCGGCCGCGCTGGCGGCGTGGGCCATTGCGCAGATCATCTTTTCATATTTCAGCACCGACAAGAGCAGGATTCAGCAGCGGCTGAGCAACAACTGGCGGCCGGACATCGCGGCATCGCTCAACAAGCCCGTCACCATCTCGCTGGAAATGAAGGAGATGCCGGCGTTCCTGGCGCGCAGCGCCTACATGCAGCGGCTGTATCGCAAGCTGGTGCAGGCATATCCCGACGCCAAGCTGACGGCATTTTTGAGCCTCTGCGGCGGAATGGGCCTGGCCTGCTTCGTGCTGGTTTTTCTGATCGTGGACTCGTTCACGGGAGGGATGTTCGCCCTCGTGTGCGGCGTATACGCACCCATCGTGTTCCTCAACGGCAAGAGGGCGCGGCGGCAGAAGCAGTTGAACAATCAGTTGCCGGAGGCCCTGGATTTCCTGGCGCGAATCCTGCGGGCGGGGCACAGCCTGAGCACCGGCTTGCAGATGATGGGCGATGAGCTCAAGCCCCCGGTCAAGGAGGTCTTCCGGCGCTGCTATGACCAGCACAGCCTGGGCGTGCCGCTGGAGACCGCGATGCGCGAGATGGCCAGCCGCGTCGATTCCGCGGACTTTGCCTTCTTCGTGACGGCGGTCCTGATTCAGCGGCAGACCGGCGGCGATCTGACCGAGGTGCTGGACCGAATCAGCGCCATGGTCCGCGGGCGGCTGCGGCTTCAGAACCATGTGAAGGCCATCACCGCCGAGGGGCGAATGACCGGAAATATTCTCACGGCGTTTCCGGCGGTGCTGTTCATCGTCTCCTACATCCTCAATCCCGGTTACGCGGGAATTTTGATCCGTGAAGACCTGGGCAAGATGCTGCTGGGAGCGTCGGTGCTGTTTCAGATTTTCGGACTGTTTGTCATCCGTCGAATTGTGTCGGTGCGAATATGAATATCTGGTTGGCCATTGAGCCTTATATCCTGGTGATCAGCCTCTTCGGCTTTGTTGCGCTCCTGGTCTGGTGGGCGGGGCTGATGATGACCCGCAATTCCGGCTCGCGCCTGCGCGACCGGCTGAAGGGCAATGTCGAGAAGAAGCCCGAGCCGATGGGCAAGAAGAAGCTGGGCTCGATCTTCCAGAGCGTCGGCGATGCGGCGGCCAGCCCGCTGATGCCCAAGACGCGCGAAGAGCAGTATGAGATGAAACGACGCCTGGCCAAGGCCGGCGTGTATGCGGCGGGGGCGCTGCGAGTGATGCAGGGCATGAAGATGATCCTGTCGCTCTCGGGGCTGGTGGCGGGATATTGGCTGGGCGTGGCGATTGATAACGTGATGATCGGCATCGCCATGGGCGGTTTGGCGGGCTTTCTTGCGCCGAGTTTCTGGCTGCGGGGACAGACCAAGTCGCACCAGCGGGCCCTGGAGCGGGGATTGCCCGATGCCCTCGATCTTCTGGTGATCTGCGTCGAGGCCGGATTGACCCTGGATGCGGCCATGCAGCGCGTGGGGCAGGAGTTGAGCCTGGCGCATCCGCGATTGTCCCGCGAATTGGAAATCACCCATCTTGAAACGCGGCTCGGATTGTCGCGTGCTGATTCCCTGAAGAATCTTGGCGAACGAACCGGCTCCTCACACCTGGAGAGCCTGGCGGTGCTGTTGGTGCAGGCCGATCGCTTCGGCACCAGCGTCGCATCAGCCCTGCGCGTGCATGCGGAGTCGCTGCGCATTCAGCGCCAGCAGGCCGCGGAGGAACAGGCGGCCAAGGCCTCGGTCAAGCTGACTTTTCCACTGGTTTTCTTCATTTTCCCGGCCGTGCTGATCGTCCTGGCGGGGCCGGCGGCGATTGGATTGTTCAGAAGCGCCCTGTTCCAGGAATAAAAAGCAGCGTTATTGAACGATGCCCTTGGTGAGGCGGAGGAAGACGTCTTCCAGTTTCATCTGGTGGGGCGCGACGCTGTCGAGCGGGATGTTGGCCGAGACGAATTTCTCCATCAAGAAGAAATGATGCACGCGCGGATCGGTGAGGGTGACCTGCAATTCTGATCCGATTACTTCCACATCATTAACTCGATCGTCGGTTTTCAAAACGGCGATGGCGCGCTCCAGCTCGTGTTGCGCCTGCGGAGCGAGGCGAATGGAGATAACGGGATGGGCGCGGGCCATGGCCATCAGCTCGTCGATGGTGCCGCTGATGATCAGTTTGCCGCGCTCGATGATTCCCAGCTTGTTACAGAATTCGCCCAGCTCCGAGAGAATGTGGCTGGAGATCATGATGGTCTTGCCAAGCCGTTGAAGTTCCTTGAGCAGCTCGCGGATTTCAATTCGGGCGCGCGGATCGAGCCCGCTGGCCGGCTCGTCGAGCAGGAGAATCGGCGGATCGTGAACCAACACGCGGGCCAGGCCCAGCCGCTGCTGCATGCCGCGCGAGAGCGAATCGACGAAGGCATCCTGCTTGTATTTCAGATCCGTCAATTCCAGCACATCCTGGACGATCTTGCGGCGCTGTTTGCGGGGGATTCCGTAGGCGCTGGCGAAGAATTCCAGGTATTCGCAAACCTTCAGGTCCTCGTAGACACCAAACGAGTCTGGCATATAGCCGACGGAGCGGCGGATGAATTCGCCGTTGCTGATGACGTTTTTCCCCAGCACCGCCGCTGATCCGGATGTCGGCGACAGCAGCCCGGCGAGGATTTTCATGGTGGTTGATTTGCCCGCCCCATTGGGCCCGATGAAACCGAAAACGTCGCCCTGGTCGAGCCGGAGCGAAAGCGCATCGAGGGCCATCAGCGAGCCGTAACGCTTGGTCAGCAGATTTGTGGCGATGGCGGCGGAATTGTCGGCCGGGAGCGGTGGGGGGGCCATGATGGGCGCGTGCGCTGCCGCGGCGACAATACCGGCGGCGGCCGACGTCGCGGGAAGCGGTGGGGGGGTTGTCAATTCCGATCGATCCATGATCATTTTCCCAGCGGCGCCAGCGCGCGAATCACCTGCCAATGTTGCTCCTTGGGCGCGATCTTTTGTGCCTGTTCGAGTTTCACCGCCGGCGGCGCATTGTTGATCACTCCGTAAATGCAGGCCAGGTCATCGCGCGTGCTTAATAGCTCGATCAGCCGCTGCGAGCGATCGGCGGCCATGTCGGTCGCCGCAACGATGAATCCCGAATCCTCGCTCATCGCCGAATACGGATTCTTCTGATCGCCGCCGTAATAGTAATAAGGCTGATACTGCGAAATATCGACGGGCTTGAACGCGCTGGGCTCAACCACAGCATCAATCGGCGCCATCTGATTCGCCGCAATCGGATCGGGCAGATGAGCAGCGCCGGCCTTGGTGACGATGGTGATGCTTTGCAGCGGCAGGCCATTGCGATTGGTGATCGTCCCGCGGATGCGCATCTCGTTCCCGATCTTGACCAGTTGCAGCGATGAGGAAATCGGCGGCGGATCTGAGGCGGGATCACCCAGCTCGCTCTGCATGAAGCGCAGGTTCCAGACGTTCACGACCATGGCCGGAACGCGATTGCCATTGCTGTCGGTGCGCGTCAGCGGCCTTTGGCCGAAGCGATCCTGGAACATGTCGATGGTGGATGTGGTCCGCTGGCTTTGCCGATAATTGGGCTGAAAATCCACGTTGGCCGGCTCCCACCAGCATTCGCGCGGACCATCGAGGTTGTACGCCTGAGTTTTCGGTGAATAAATCCCGGCGATGTCGAGTACGCCAACCACCTTGTCATCGACCTGATCAATCACCCGCACGGTGCGATAGTGCAGGTCGCCGGATTTGAGCACGTGGCCGACATAAAGCGCGCCGAAGGTGATCAGCGCGATCCAGCCGCCGGTGGTGACCCATGTCCATTCCTGCCGGCCGAGTTTGCGGAGGACAAACCAATCCACCGGGCCGACGATGAGCATCATGGCGATCATCACCAGCGCGACGTATGAAAAATCAAATCGCCCCACGCCGGGCACATTGCCCAGGCGGTCGATGATTTTTTCCGCCGCGGCAAGCCGGCG
>JBGPEF010000133.1:0-11439 GCA_041482675.1 Tepidisphaeraceae bacterium
CATCGATGTGTCACCTTCCTCTCAAGCGCTCGCACGGCCCTCCTGCGAAAACATTCCTCCGAATGATCGTTGACGATCCCCACCGCCTGCATCCAGGCATGCACGATAACGGGACCGACAAATTTGAATCCGCGCTTCTTAAGCGCCTTTGAGATGCCCTCGGAAAGCGGGCTTTTGGCGAGAATCCGGCCGCTGTTTTGAATCGGCTTTCCGCCGGCCATGCCCCACGCAAAAGCCGAAAAATCCTCTCCCGCTTCGCGCATCGACAGATAAGCGCGAGCGCCGCCGATGGTCGCCTCGATCTTCGCCCGCGAGCGGACGATGCCGGCGTCACCAAGCAATCTCATCACATCCGCCTCGCCAAAGCGCGCAACCTTCTCCGGGTCGAAGTTCTTAAATGCGTGGCGGAACGCGTCGCGTTTCCGCAGGATGATCGTCCAGGAAAGGCCGGCCTGAAACCCATCCAGCATCAGTTTTTCCCAGAGCGTGCGGCTGTCATATTCCGGCACGCCCCATTCGGTGTCGTGATATGCAAGCAGTAAAGGATCGCCTTCCGCCCAGAAACAGCGATGCACCGGTTTTGTGGTTCTGCCACTCATGATCGGAAACAGGCTGTCTGGATGTTCTTCCAGATGTATTCGCTCGACACTCACTCGGCGGACATCGACAAGCACACGATTTCTTTGTCGTTGCGCATGTAAATGCACTTGTTCGCGAACGCCGGGTGTGACCAGACAACCGGCCGGTTCGCGTCTTTGTTGGTCGGCTCCAGAATATGGGCGCGGGTCAGCTCTTCGTAGCCCTTCGCGGTCATCTTCGCGATGATGATGTCGCCCTGATCGTTGGCCACAATGCAACGATCCCCCTGTCCGATGATGAACGCGCTCGCCCAGCGCAGCATTTCGCCATTGGTCGTCGCGGCGAACGTTTCCCACAGGCGGTCGCCGTTTTCCGCCTTCAGGCAGCGCAGTTGGCCATAGGCTTCGACGCCAAATATCAGCCCATCGCGCAGCAGCGGAGTGGGACAGAGAATGTGGATCGAGTCGGTGGTCCGCTCACTCTTTCCGCCGCGTTTCCAGAGCCGCGTGGCGGCCGGTTTGTTCTTGTCCATCCTCATCATCAGCGAGCCCTCATAGGCGCTGGAGACGAAGAGCAAGTCATCCATCAGCCGCGGCATGGCGATCGAAAGGCCCTGCTTTACCTCATGGCGCTCCGACCAGTATTCCT
Source organism: Tepidisphaeraceae bacterium (assembly GCA_041482675.1). Lineage (GTDB taxonomy): Bacteria > Planctomycetota > Phycisphaerae > Tepidisphaerales > Tepidisphaeraceae > JBGPEF01. The sequence goes on from JBGPEF010000133.1 coordinate 1,228, forward strand.
GGCCGGTTTCCGGATTCAGCGAGACCAGCGCGGCCGGATGCCACATGATGAGCTGGCGCTTGCCACCGAACTCATAGATAACCGGAGGCGCATATCCCGGCTCTTTGCCGGCCAGATTTTTCCAGACGGCATCGCCGGTATCCTTGTTGAACGCGATGGCGATGTTCTCCTTGTTGCCCAGGCAAATGACCTTGTCGCGATCGACCAGCGGGCTGGCCGAATAGCCCCACATCGGCGTGGGGACATCTCCCTCCGAGAATTTTTTCGACCAGACCAGCTTTCCATCGTTGGTGTTATAGCAACGCAGATCGCCTTCAGCGCCGAGGGTATAAACCTTTCCCCCGGCAACCGACGGAGTAGCCCGCGGGCCCGCGGCGTAGCTGACGGTATAAGCACAGTCATATTCCTTCTGCCAGATGATGGAGCCATCTTTGGCGTCGAGGCAGAAGATACGTTCCACGCCGGCGAGATGGCCGCGGTCGAAGGGACTGGTGGGGACTTTATCGCTGGCGACGCGGTCGGTGACATACACGCGCCCATCCGCTACGGCGGGGCCGGAATAGCCAGCGCCGATGGGAGCGCGCCAACGGATTTTCGGGCCCGATTCGGGAAATTTTGAGAGAATGCCCGCCTCGCGCCAGATCCCATCGCGCTGCGGGCCAAGCCATTGCGGCCAGTCGTCAGCGTGAGCAAAGCTGGCGAGGGCGAGGAGTGTGAGACAAAAAGCCAGACGGCGAAGCGGCATGCTTGTTCTCCATTTGAGTTCTAAACGGTGATCCCTTTGATCGCCTGCATCCCGATATCCTTCCTATAGTGCATCCCTTCAAACTGAATCAGCCCCATCGCCTGATACGCTTTCCTTTGTGCATCAGTCAATGTCTTGCCGATCGCGCTTACCCCCAGCACTCTTCCGCCACTTGTTACTACTTTTCCATCCTTAAGCGATGTTCCCGCATGAAACACTTTCACATCCGGCAGCGCATCCGCCTTGTCGATGCCCGTGATCGCCATTCCCGTTTTGAATGCCCCCGGATATCCCCCGCTGGCGGCCACCACGCAAATCGCCGGCCGCGGATCCCATTTCAGCTCCACCTTGTTCAACCGGCCCTCCGCCGTCGCCAGCAACACCTCCGTCAAATCGCTCTTCAGCCGCATCATCAGCGGCTGGGTCTCGGGGTCGCCGAATCTGCAATTAAATTCCAACACTTTCGGCCCGTTGTGCGTGATCATCAATCCCGCATACAACACGCCGCTGTATTCGATCCCATCGCGTCTTAATCCATCGACCGCCGGCACCAGAATCTGCCTCTCAATCTGCGCCAGCATCGACGAGGTGATCAGCGGCGTCGGCGAATAGGCGCCCATTCCGCCGGTCATCGGTCCCGTGTCACCCTCCTCGACGGTCTTGTGATCCTGCGCCGACTCCAAAACATAAATGGCCGATCGATCCACCAGCGCCAGGATTGAAACCTCCGGCCCGCTCAACTTCTCTTCGATCACAATCCGCGATCCGGCCTCGCCGAAGACTCTCTTCCGCATGATCTGATCGACGGCCTCCAGCGCATCCTGCGCCCGATAGCAGACCGTCACCCCTTTGCCCTTGGCCAGCCCGACGGCTTTCACCACGCACCCCGAATCGTGCACCCGAATGTATTCCTCGGCCGCGCTGGCGTCGGTAAACGCTCGCGCCTCGGCCGTCGGAATGGACTGATGTCGCATCAATTCCTTGGCGAACCATTTGTCCGCCTCGACCTGCGCGGCCTCCTTCGATGGCCCAAATACCGGAATCCCCAGCGTCCTGACGAAATCCGCCAACCCCGCCGCCAACGGATCTTCCGGCCCAATGACGACAAACTGAATGCCGGTCCTCTTGATGAACTTCTCGACGTCTTTGAATTTCAGCGGATCGAGCGCAACGTTCTCGGCAACCTGCGAAGTCCCCGCATTCCCCGGCGCAACAAACAGCTCGGTCACCCGCGGCGACTCGGCCAGTTTCCACGCAATAGCGTGCTCACGCCCTCCGGAACCGATCAACAAAACTTTCATGCGTGCCGAGTCTACTCTGCCCCTCATGAAATAAAAGTCTTACTGATTGCCTGTCAGCCGTTGGAAAATATCGTCGCCTATGTAAATAGCCGGGCCGGGCCGTTAAAATGGTGCCGCACTCTTCGTCTCCGGGGAGGATGGTCATGGGCACACGCGGGTACGCGCGCAGGCGGGACTTTGTCTACGCGTTCCTTTTTGTCATTTGCTGCCTCACCGTTTCATCATCCGCATCTCCTCAGTTTTCGGAGCTGATCGACGCCGGCATCACCCATCTCCAAGCCGGCCGTGCCGACGTTGCCCTTAAATTCTTCATCGATGCCACCCACGAGGACCCAAACGACTCCGAGGCCGCGCTTTTCGCCGGTGTCGCCCTCAACCGCCTCGGCCGCGCGCAGGAAGCATTATCACAACTTTCCACTGCCAGACGACTCGGCTCCCATCATCCCGATTTGTCCTTTGAATCGGGCTGGAGCCTTTTAGGTCTGCGGCGGTGGCAGGAAGCGGTTGATCAGCTCAAATCGTATGAGGCCCGTAACCCGGGCCGCGCGCAGACCTCCGAATTCCTCGGCCGCGCTTATCTGGCGCTGGGCAACTACCAGGAGGCCGATGCCGCTTTTACGGAAGCGCTCAAGAGAGATCCCGATCTGTTGCCGACGGTTTCGGTCTATCGTGCGCTGCTTCATCAGCGACAGGGCAATGAATCCGCCGCGCGCGATGAGATTGCGGGATTGCTGCGGGCTGCTCCCGCTTCGCCGCTGACGCAACTGCTGGGCAGCCAATTGCAGCCCATTGGCAGCCGGATCACGTCCAGCCGGCCCTGGCGTCTCAGCCTGCAAACGGCCATCGGATACAACACCGACGCCCGCGGATTCGATCTCATTACCCCGGCCAATCCGGGTGACCCGGTGCCCACGCGCAATTCTGCGTTTGCCCGAGTGGGTCTCGATGCGGGCTGCGCGTTTGTGAATACCGCGAACGATCGCCTCAGTGTTGGATACGCTCTTCTGGCCGACTCTTACACGCGGCAGGAGGGCGACCCCGATGTCCTCGATCAGACCCTTTCACTGGAATACTGGCGCGCGCTGGGCGACCATTTCACCACGACCTGGCGGGTCTGGGACAATTACACCTTTGTCGGCGAAGATGAATTCCGCAATGAAATAGCCGGCCAGGCGAGTCTGGCCGCTCGATTGGCCAAAACGCTTTTTCTTGAGGCGTCCTATCGCTATGCGTTTGATAATTATCTGTTCGACACGCCATCAGTGCTGAATCGTGACGCCCAGGCGCATACGCTGACAATGGCCGCGGAACTGGCGATTTTGCAAATCAATTCGCGGCTGCGCGGGGGCTATTTTCACACCTGGAATTTCGCCCGCGGCGATGATTTTGATTATGAGAGCAACGGCCTTTTTGCTGGCCTTAATTGCACCCTGCCGTGGAAGATTACGGGGGAGGCGTTTTACGTACACAACCTGGATCGCTACAAGGACCTGAATAGCGCGACCAAGCCAACAAGGTTTAAACGAAGGGATGAAATAGATGGGGTGACGATTCGGGTGAGCCGGCCTTTGACCAGCAAGGTCGATATTTACATCGAATACAATTTTAATCGTGATGATTCGAATATCCGGGGGTATGATTATGAGCAGCACATCACCAGCGGCGGATTAGTCTGGCAATTTTGAAAGGGGTGTGCGATGAAAGCGTCAATACGCGCGGCGATTGTTTCTGTTCTGGTTCTGCTCTGCTCGTCACTGGCGAGCGCCAAGCACAAGTCCGAGGTGACCGACGACCATTATCCTGTTGGCGGAAAGGGCGCAACCTACCAGGTGCTGGTCATCGACAGCGACGACCCCAGAATCCAAGGTCCCGGCAAGTGCGGCGCTTTCTTCCTCGGCGGCTTCGCCCTCGGCCACCCCGACCCCCGCCTTACAAATCCCAACGCCGTCTGCGGCCACGGAATCGTTTCCGTTCGGGGCCACGGGATCGACACCGGCCGGCCCCCGATCTCCGTCCTGCCTGTTGAAGCGCCAATCCCCGCTGCGCCCGGTGCCGAGGTGACGATGGATTCGGCGCAGATCATCCGTGATCTGCTCCCGCGGCTCGACAAATCGGAGGGGGATAAGATGCCCGTCGTGCTGCAAATTCGCAACTCGATTCTGTTCCTCGATGCCCGCAATTCTGGCAAGACCCCCCCTAAACGCGTTCCGAAAGATTCGACTTCGCGTCCGGCCAGCTAGGGTCCGCCGTTTTCCAACTTCGCTGGATCGGGCGCGGCCGGCCGCGTCGCCGCAACACGCAGGTGCGCCCGCGTATTTTCCAGCCGCATCCTGGCGTTCTTAACCTCGTCATCGTTTTCCGAAAGCCGCAGCAGCCGCGCATGCAGATTCTTGAGAAAAATCTTCTCCGCCTCCGCCCATTTGCCCTGCATCGTCATGGCGATTGCCTGGAAGTCCAGCAGATTCAGCGTCTGGGGATGCTCCGCCCCCCAAAGATCGCCGTGAAGCTTGGCGGCCTCCTCGAAGTACCACTCGGCGCCTGCCCATTTCTTCTGTCCCGCCAGCGCGGTCGCCAGGTTCTTGTGCATGATGATCGTGTAGGGGTGCTGTGACCCCCTCGAGTGGATGTTCGCCGGCAGGATCTCCCGGTAAATCTTCTCTGCTTCCACAAAATCATGCTTGAGCATCTGCGCAAATGCCAGATCCGACCGCCAGATGAGCAGGTCAGGATGTTCAGCGCCGCCTCGTTCAATACCCGAGGTTCTCGCCAGCACCCGCCGGGCCGCAATGATGGCGTCGTTGTACATCGGGATCGCCTCGCTCGGTTTTCCCATCACGGTGAGCACGCTGGCCCGATCGTGAAGCGATTCGAGCGTCTGGAGGTGCTCGCCCCCCAGCAGTTTCGTGCGTGCGTCCAGCGTCGTCTGACTCAACTGATCAGCCTCGGCCAGCTTCTTTGCATCGTTCTGATGGCGCAATGCCATGACCAGCACCGCCTGCGCCGACAGTGTCTCGGCATTTTCAGCGCCATGCCGCTCTCGGCCTTGCCGAACCGTCTGCCGGGCGATGGCTTCGGCTTCTTGTGTGCTCCCCGCCGCGCCCCCGAGCAATCCTTTATCGATCAGAACATAAGCCAGCGTGGTCTTCGCCCGCAGTGTCTCTAGATGCTCCTCACCCAGCGCGATCCTGCGCGATTGCAGGATGCCGCGGCAGATCTTCTCCGATTCCTCAAAGTTCCCGCGCTCGCGATACACTTGCGCCAGCCCTCTCTTCGCCGACAACATCTTGGGATGATCTTTTTCAAGATGTCTCTGCCGCAGATCGACGGCCTGCTTGTATTGCTCCTCTGCTGGGGCAAACTGCCCACACGTCAGCAAAATCTCCGCAATTCCCTCCGATATATCCGCCTGTGTCAGCGGCTCATCTGCAAACATGGCGGACACTTCCTTGGCATGTTTGATGAGGTCATCGGTGATATCACCTCCGCCGGTATTGGCCGGATCCAATCTCTGGAGCACATAGCGATTGAAAGTGCCCAATGCATCCTTCTTAGCGGTCTGGCGCCTCATCTCCTTATCCAGCTTAGCGGTCTGGCGCCTCATCTCCTTATCCAGAACGATCCCCACAGAAACCATCGCGAGCAGTACAACTCCCGCCACTGAGAACGCACCCCAATGCCGCCCAACCCACTTGCGAAGCTGATACACGATCGACCCGGGCATCGCCACGAGCGGCTGGCCGCGCTGGAAGTGCTCAATGTCGCGGGCCAGCTCTCCGCCGGTCGCGTACCGCCGCTCGGGATCGCGATCCAGCGCCTTGCGCAGCAACGCGCACAACTCCCCATTCAGCCTCGGACACGCCTTTCGCGGAGGACAGATTTCTTCATGCGCGATCCGATGCAGAACATCGCTCACAGGTCCATCAGTTCGGTGGGGGGGCTGCCCCGTCAACAGCAGATAGAGAATCTTCCCAAGGCTATACACATCCGTGCGCGTGTCGATCTTGTCGAGCCGTCCCCCGGCCTGTTCCGGCGACATCCACGAAGGTGTGCCCGGCGCAGAACCGCTATCGGTCAATCCCTCGGCCCGCCCCGTCGCAAGCTTCGCCAATCCAAAATCCAGAATATGCGGCTGGCCATCCCCACTCACCAGAATGTTGCCCGGCTTGATATCGCAGTGGATAACGCCGCGCACGTGCGCGTGCTGCACCGCCTGACAAACCAGCCGCATCAGCTCCAGTATCTGTTTTTGATTCAGCTTCCTCTTCTCGACATATCGATCCAGCGGCGAGCCGTCGATCATTTCCATCGCGTAGTAGTAATCACCCTGATGCACGCCGCTGTCGTAGATGCGCGCGATGTTGGGATGCTGAAGCTGGGCCGATAGCTCGACCTCGCGCACGAAACGATCGCGCCCCGCATCGTTGAGATGACGCGTCCCCAGGATCTTGATCGCCACGATCTGCTTCGTTCCCAGTTGCTTGGCCGGCCAGACTGTCCCCATACCTCCGTGCCTTGGCGGGCCGATGATCATGTACCCCGACAGACTGGGCGGCAGCCCGGGCATCGGCTGTTGATGCTCTGCATTGGCCAGAGGCTCGGTCACCTGATCAATGCAGAGGGCATCGGGAAACGATTTGTCCCGGGTTGCAGTCGGCTCGGCAACGGGAAGCTCTCGCACCACTGCCCCTGGCCGCAGCGACGAAGCTGCCGCCGCAGCATCGGCAGATGTGCAAAGAGAGCAAACTCCCCCCGGCGAGCTGGGATCGAGATCTGCTCCGCAGGTGGGACATTGAGTGATGTTGGTCACGACAGCACCTGCACGATCACTTTATCTTGCAAGCCTTTCGATTCGTCCACCACAGCCACCTGGTGATCGATCAAATAACGAAGCGCGGAAACGTCCTGGGGTTGCCGCCGGCGCCCGTGAACGTGATGGTCTCGTTCCCCGCCTGCTGAGTCCAGGGAAGCGTGAATATCGGGCATGAGACACTCTCCACACCGGCGGTGCCAGCATAGTGCAGACCAGCCGCCGTATAGTCGCCATCACGCGCCACGATTGCGCCCGAATCGCCGCCTTTGCAGAAGGGCCCAAAAATCAACTGGTCCTGGAACCTCACCCAAACCGTCGCTCCCTGGGCGTCGGTGTACGGGAACGATCTGTTTCCATAGCCATTCAGGTAAGGTTGGAGGATTGCCTGCGAGCACGCGGGGGTGCCTGCTCCTACTTTGTGGTAGCTTTGCCCCGTCAGCACGTTCGTCGCAAGGGCCAGTGGATAACCCCAGGGTCTGGGGCCATTCGGGTAGCCGGTCTGACACTGGATGTACATGTCCTCTGCCCCGTCGTTGATCAGGGTGGGATCAACGTATCGCGCAATCGCCATGTCGTACTTGTTGAAGGCCGAGAGGACGATCGGCTCCGCCCTCAGCAAATGGGCGCACTTCAATTTGTTCAACCAAACCCAGGCTCCAATTTGGGGATTAAAAAAGTCGGGACACAACGTATGACGCGCACTCATGCACACGATCTTTTCAACCCCTCCATCGACCACGCAAATGTTCCAGCCGGCCGTCCCGGCAACGGCGCTGGCGCTTGACTGTGCCCAATGGCCGAGTCGAACGTGGGGTATCGCGGCATCGCGCTTGATCAGCCGGACCTCCAGGGGCATCGGGTCGCGCCCTTCCTGCCTGTAAACAAATTCCTTGGGGAGATCGGGCTTCTCTCCGCTGCTATAGAGCACCTCCAGCCGTTTCCTGCCGCCCGATTCAGTTATGAACTGCACGCCGTGGATCCGCGTCTCCGGCTCCAGCTTCACCTTGTGCTGATCGCTGAAGTCTTTGACGATGGCGGTGCCCTCCTTCCACGAGAACGCCGGCTGCGTATCGCGCGGCGGGAGATCGGCAGGGCCGTTGGCCTCTTTCTGGCCCGTATCTTCCAAAATACCCATGACCTTCGGCTGCGTCGTGTTCGAACTGCATCCCGCAACTCCCGCGGCGGCGGCCGCCATGGCCGATCCGCCCGCGGCGGCCAGCAAATCGCGCCGGCTCAATGACGCAGGACCATCTTCCCGATTTGAATTCGAATTCTCGGTGCTCATAGCCACCTCTTTCCCTTGAGATATGATTTGCCCGGTCGGATGCAATTCCCGGATGTGATCTGCCTGCATCCACGAATAGACGCCACGAATATAAGCTATCATGGATACATTGCGCGTCAATGTCCGACAGGCAACAAAATGCAGCCGGGATCGGCGCGCCTGGGAATTCAGAGCGCTCGTTCGTATCCTACTGAAAAGGAGCCGCCATGATCACCCGCCGCCATCTTCTAACCGCCGCCGCTTCAACCGCCATCGCCGCCGCGGCCCTGGCCGATAAACCGTCAAAATCCGCCGTGCAACCCGTCCCACCTCCACCTGCTCGCGTCCCCAACCGCATCGGCATCTCCACCTACTCCTTCTGGCAGTTCCAGCACAAGGATTTCCGCGACATCGAAAAGTGCATCGACCTCGCGGCACAGTTCGGCTTCGACGGCGTCGAAATCCTCCACCGGCAGATGGAGAAAGAAGACAACGCCTACCTCCAAACCCTCAAGCGCCGCGCCTTCCTCAACGGCCTCGATCTCATGGGCTTCTCCACCCATCAAACCTTCCTCTCCCCTGACGCTGACAAGCGACAGAAAAACATCGACCTCACCATCCATCTCCTCGAACTCGCCTACGCCATGGGCATCCCCACCATGCGCGTCCAGTCCGGAAACTGGAACACTCGCAAGGATTTCGACGACCTGATGGCCCACCGCGGCATCGAGGAGCCGCTCAAGGGCTACAGCGATGAGGATGGTTTCAAGTGGGTGCAGGAGTCCTACGAGAAGATCCTCCCCACGGCCGAAAAATGCGGCGTGACCATGGGCTTCGAGAACCATTGGGGCCTGGGCCGGACCCCCGAAGGGCTGCTGCGCATCGTCGATTCCCTCAATTCCCCGTGGCTGAAAATCACCCTCGACACCGGAAATTTTCTGGAAGATCCCTACGACAAACTCGCCAAATGCGCCTCAAAAACCGCACTCGTGCAGGCCAAGACCTATTACGGCGGCGGCCTCTGGTACAGCCTCGACCTGGACTATCCCCGCATCGCCAAAATCCTCCGCGACGCCAATTACCGCGGCTACATCTCGCTTGAATTCGAAGGCAAAGACAATCCCCGCACCGGCGTTCCCAAGAGTCTGGAGCTTCTTCGAAAGGCATTCGCATAACCTGGACTTGTCCGGCACAGCCGGACTTACAAAAGGGGAGATGTACCGCTGTGTCTGAGAATCCAATCAACCCGCATCTCATCTTGCCGGTCGGCACCTGAATGAATATGGCAAGGACCCAAGCGCATTCGCGGCGATGACAGAGAAAGCGGCGGCGATTGTCAGAGAAAATTACTCGGAGGAGCGGGAAAGGGAGAGCATCGTCCCCACCTGGCAGAAGATTTTAGAAATCTAAAATAAATATTAATGATGGAAGATGTGTGGGGCGTAGGCCTTGTGCGCCAACGCCTAACTACGAGATGCGACAGGGTCTTGTTCGCTTCGCCAGGGTAGCGTACAACAGCATCGTGCTTTGGCAGACGAAGCCAGAGCAATCGACATCTTCTGGTCCTAGGCGTTGATTGAGCCTACCTCCCGAACCCTGCCGATCAGTGATCTGTTCTCCTTGGAAAGCGCCTTCAGTCCGTAACGGCGCCGGAAGGAGTCAGTCATGAGAAGGCACATTTCTGTTGGTCGAGCATTTACTCTCGTAGAGCTCCTTGTCGTCATTGCGATTATTGCGCTCCTGATTGCAATTCTCCTTCCGGTTCTCAATCGGGTGAAACAGCAGGCGATTCAGATTCAATGCCAATAAAACCTGCGCCAAATCTGCCAGGCGATGACAATTTACACCGGACAGTACGGCTTTTCCCCCGCGGCAGCCATTGACTGTGATGCGGGTACGGCTGAATGCTGGCCGGTCAGGCTGCGGAACATCCTCAAGGGGAATCAGGGCGTGTTCTATTGCCCCGCGCAGGACCCGCGGTGCCAATGGAAGGCGGATGCGCCGGGAAGCGTGGTGCTTGCAAAAGAGTACGACACTTGCTTTGGCTATCAGTTGAGCGAGCGGCTGCTCGTCTTTAGAGACATGTATTTTA
>JBGPEF010000134.1:0-11296 GCA_041482675.1 Tepidisphaeraceae bacterium
AGGTCATCGACGTCAAACCCAACGGCACCTTCGCCATCCAGGCCCGCAAGCTGATCAAAAAGGATGACGAGGAGCAGGAATTTCTCCTCACCGGCATCTGCCGCGGCGCCGATGTCACGCCCGATAACACGGTCCTCTCCAGCCAGGTCTACAACCTCGAGCTCAACACCAAACACAAGGGCGCTGTGCGCGACACCACCAAGCGCGGCTTCATCCCCAAATTATTGGACTTCATCAACCCGTTCTGACCGATAACCAATGGTCCGTTGTCAGTGGTCCCGTTGTCCGTTGCAACTGATCACGGACAACCTTCAGCGGACAACTGACGCAATGGGAAGACCAGCCTTAATCCTCACCCTGCTCCTGCTCATTGCCTCACCCGCAATCGCGGTCAAAGTCGGCGACATCACCCGCCTCAGCGGCGAGCGCTCCAACGTGCTGACCGGCATCGGCCTCGTCGTCGGCCTGCGCGGCACCGGTGATGGCGGCGATTTCGCCCCCGCCATCCGTCCTCTTGCCGCCATGCTCGGAAAATTCAACGACCGCGCTGATGTCCGCGAACTGGCCAACGTCTCCAACGTTGCCCTCGTCAGTGTCACCGCCGTCCTCCCGCCGCGCACCATGCGCAACGGCGACAAGATCGACGTCTACGTCTCCAGCCTCGGCGCGGCCTCCAGCCTCAAAGGCGGCCGCCTCCTGATCATGCCCCTCCAGGGCCCGACCCCCGACAGCGGCATCTTCGCCATGGCCCAGGGCGCAACCGTTCTCGAGGATCCCACCATTCCAACCCATGCCCTCATCCCCGGCGGCGCGGTGATGGAAGCCGATTTGCCGGCTCAAGTGATTCAAAAAGGCCGGCTCACCCTGATTCTCAACGAGCCCGCCGCCAGTTGGACCACCGCCAGCACCATCGCCAAGATCATCAACGACGCCGAAGGCACCGGCGAGACCATGGCCATCGCCGTCGATTCCAAAAATGTCGTCGTGACCCTGCCGCTCAGCGAGCGTGACAATCCCGCCGGTTTTATCTCCCGCGTCCAGCGCCTGCCCGTCCCCGTCCTGCCCGGCGAAGCTCGTGTCGAGATCAACGAGAAGACCGGCACCATCATCATGACCGGCGAAGTCGAGATCAGCCCCGTCGTCATCAGCCACAAGGGTCTGACGATTACCACAACCAACCCCCCGCCCACCCCCACACCGCGCACGCCGGTCGTCAGCGAGAGGAGAATCATTCCCCTCGATACCACCCGCGAAGGCGGAGCCAAACTTCAGGATCTGGTCGACGCCATGGACCTGATCCGCGTCCCCGCCGAAGACCGCATCATCATCGTCAAGGAACTTTACAAAACCGGCAAACTGCACGCGAAACTGCTGATCGCCGGCCAGAACGAGTAACCGTGGCACGGGCATCCTGCCCGTGTCTTCAATTAAGTACCACGGGCATCCTGCCCGTGTCCGCGTCGGAGACGCTTATGATTCCTTCAATCCCAACTCCTGCCGCAGCCATCGCCAACCGCGGAGGAGAAAAACTGTCCCCGTCCCGGTTTTCATCCCCCGGAGGAGAAAAACTGTCCCCGTCCCAGTTTTCATCCCCGCCCCGGTTCACACCGGCAACTCCGACGATCGCCGCCGGCGCAAACGACAAGCAGCTCTTCCAAACCGCCCAAAAATGGGTCTCCCAAACCTTCTTCGGCACCCTCCTCAAGCAAATGCACGACAGTCCCTTCAAATCCGAACTCTGGTCCGGCGGCCGCGGCGGACAGGCCTTTTCTCCGCTTTATGACCAGCACCTCGCCGAGCGCATGGCCAAAGCCTCCGGCCGTCCCCTGGCCAGCAGCATCGTCAAGCACATTCAAAGAGGCAAAGCTGCTCAGGTTAAGTAATGCAAAAAGAAGTCGCCCAGCTTCGGATCATCCTCCAACAGCTCATCGCCGAGCACGAGAAGCTCCTCGCCCATCTCTCTTCGCAACAGTCGTCGATGAAAAAGCTCGATCTGCCGGCCATCGACAAGCTCACCGGCCTTCAGGATGCAACACGCATGCGCATCGCCGCCCTCGATGGCAAACGAAAAACCCTCGTCAACCATCTGGCCGCGTTGCTGAAATTGCCGGGAACCCCAACTCTAAGCCGCCTTGCCGATGCGATTCCCCAGCACAAGCAAACCCTCCTCGCCCTCCGCGACCACCTAAAAACCAAAATCACCGAAGTCGCCACCAAATCCACCATCGCCGGCCGCGTCGCTGGCGCGCTTCTGGGTCACCTCAACACCGTCGTGCGACTCCTCGCCGGCGCTGTCGAGCAAGCCGGGATTTACACCAAACACGGCACCCCCCAGGTCTCGACACGAATAGGAGTCATCGAAGCGGTTGGCTGAGTCTTTCAATCTCAAATCGCCAATCGCAAATCGAAAATTCCGCTATGTCCCTTGTCAGCGCATTAAACATCGGCAAGTCCGCCCTCGCCGTCCATCAGGCCGCGATTCAGGTCACCAGCAACAACGTGGCCAACGCCGGCAATACCGACTACACGCGCCAAACCCCCCACATCGTCCCCGCCTCCGATCATCTCTACAGACCCGGCGTCTTCCTCGGCAGCGGCCTCAATCTCGACGCCGTCCAGCGCCAAATCGACGAATCTCTCCAGGCCCGCATCCGCACCAGCGTCAGCGACAACGGATCGGCCGCTTCCCGCCAGCAATGGCTCAACCGCGTCGAAACCATCTTCCACGAGCTGGGCGACGACGACCTCTCCTCCCAGCTCAGCACCTTCTTCAACAGTTGGTCCGACCTGGCCAACAAGCCCCAGGACATCGGCCTGCGGCAGATCGTCATTCAAAATGGCGACTCCCTCGCCGGCAGCCTCCGCGACATGCGCACCCAGCTCGACGGCGTCACCAGCGACATCGACAAACGGCTCATCACGACCGCGCAGAATGCCAATTCCCTCGCCGACCAGGTCGCCTATCTCAACGATCAAATCTCCAGCTCCGAGGCCGGCGCTGGCGCATCCGCCAACGGCCTCCGCGACCAGCGCGACGCCGTCCTGAAAAAACTCTCCGAGCTGATGGACATCAAAACCCAGGAAACCGGCGACGGCATGGTCAACGTGCTCGTCGGCTCCGATCCGCTGATCCTGGGCAAAACCAACCGCGGCGTCGGCTTCAAAATCGAAAGCAACGGCACCGAATTAATTCCCAAGCTCTTCATCAAGGCCGACAACGGCACGCTGAATGTCACCTCGGGCACACTTGGTGGTCTCCTGGGCGTGCGCGCTGAAGTTGGCGGCGTCACCGGCGAGGTGAACACCCTTGCCGCCAACCTCATCTTCGAGCTCAACAAGCTCCATTCCTCCGGCCAGGGGCTCGAAGGTCTCTCTCAAATCACCGCCGGCAACGCCGTCGCCGATACCACCGCGGCCCTGAACTCTCCCGACACCAATCTCGACTTCACGCCCAACAACGGCAGCTTCGTGATTCACGTCAAGCAAAAAGGCACCGGCCTGGTCACCAGCACGCTCGTCAATGTCGATCTCGACGGCCTCAACAACAACGACACGACTCTCGACGATCTCCGCGCCAGCCTCGATGGCATCAATGGCATCTCCGCCACGATTTCCGCCGGCAAATTGAAGATCCAATCCGACGCCAGCGACGTCGAATTCAGTTTCAGCCAGGATTCCAGCGGCGTTCTCGCCTCCCTGGGCATCAATTCCTTCTTCAAAGGCACCGACGCCCACGACATTGCCATCAACACCGATCTAAAAACGCGCCCCTCGCTCCTCAGCGCTGCGAAGAACGGCCAGCTCGGCGACAATCAGTCCGCCCTCGCCATCGCCGGCCTCGAGTCCGCCGCGCTCAAGGGCCTCAACGGCTCCACCATCCGCGAAAAATATGATTCCATGATCAACGGCATCGCCGTCTCCTCCGCCACTTCCAAAACCAACGCCGAAGCCGCCAGCACCGTGCAGGACACCCTCCTCGCCCAGCGCGAAGCCCTCAGCGGCGTCAGCCTCGATGAAGAAGCCGTCAACCTGATCAAGGAGCAACGCGCCTTTCAAGCCGCCGCCAGAATTATCTCCGCCGTCGATGAGCTGATGAAAACCATCCTCAACATGATCTAACCACAATGTCAATCATCCCCCTCCAACTCGCCCGCGTCAGCAATGCCCTGCGGATGAACCTCAGCCAGCGAACCATCACCCAGACCCAGCGCTCGCTCCTCGATGTGCAAAATCAGCTCTCCACCGGCCGCCGCCTCACCACCCCCAGCGACGATCCCGGCGATGCCGCCATCGCCATCCAAATCCGCAAACTCCTCGAGCAGCGCGCTGGTTTCGAAGACAACCTCAAACAAGCCAGCTCGCACCTGAGCGAAGTCGATTCCACCCTTGGCGACATGACCGACCTCCTCCGTCAGGCCCAAACCCTCGCCTCCGCCAACGTCGGCTCCGACGTCAGCGCTGATCAGCGCGCCGCCGCCGCCGCCATCGTCTCCAGCCTCTACAACCAGATGCTCAGCGTCGCCAACAAGCAGTCCCAGGGTGTCTATCTTTTCGCCGGCGACACCGGCCAGGCGCCGTTCGTCTCCGACCAGTCCGGCATTCGCTACGTCGGCTCCAACCGCGTCCTGCAAAATCGCTTCGACGAATCGGCCGTCCTCCCCTTCATGGTCGATGGCAACGAAGTTTTCGGAGCCCTCTCCAGCCGAATCCAGGGAACCGCCGATCTCTCCCCCGCCCTGACCACCGGCACGCGCCTGGCCGACCTCCGTGGCGCAACCGACGGCGGCGTCCACGGCGGCGCCATCGTCCTCAGCGATGGCACAACCACCAAAACCGTCGATCTCTCCACCGCCGACACCATCGGCAATGTCGTTAATCTGATCAATGCGGCAGCCGTAGGCGGCATCACCGCCTCCATCGCCCCCGGCGGCGCGGGCCTGCTCCTCTCCGCAACCGGCGCTGACAACATCACCGTCACCGATTCCGGCGGCACCTGTGCGGCCGATCTTGGCATCGTCCAATCCACCCCCGCTGGCCCCGGCGTGAGCATCACCGGAGCCCCCCTCAATCCCAACCTGACCATCCTCACCAATCTCTCCGATCTGCGCGGCGGCGCAGGCATCGACCTCTCCGGCCTGATCATCACCAACGGCTCGAAAACCGCCACCGTCGACTTCACCACCGCCACGACCGTCGAAGACCTTCTCAACCGCATCAACCAATCCGGCACCGGCGTCCTCGCCCGACTCAGCGACAACGGCACCGGCATCGACATCCTCAATCCCGTCCAGGGAACCCAAATGACCGTCGCCGCAAACGGCGGCAACACCGCCGCCGACCTGGGCGTCCGCAGTTTCGACCCCTCCTCCCTCCTCTCCGAATTGAACGGCGGCAGGGGGGTCACAACCGTCGCCGGCGCGGACATCCAAATCACCCGGCGCGATGGCACCAATTTCTCCGTCGATCTCAGCGGCCTGAACACCGTGCAGGATGTGCTCGCGGCCATCAACACCGCCGATGCCGGCGGCGGCGTCACCGCCACCTTCGCCACCACTGGGAATGGCATCGTTCTGACCGACTCGACGGCAGGGGGGTCATTAACCGTCTCCTCGCTCAATGCCTCTCCCGCCGCCGCCGATCTGGGCATCAATGCCTCTTCCCCCACCGGCGTCATCACCGGCGCAGACGTCAACAGCGTTGCGGCCACCGGGATCTTCGGCAACCTCGGCAAGCTTCGCGAAGCCCTCCTCAGCAGCGATCAGACCGGCATCACCCAAGCCGCCGAAGCCCTCCAGAAAGACCTCGACCGGGTCATCCACTTCAATGGCCAGGTCGGCGCGCAGGTGAAGGAATTCGAGGCCCGCCAAAACCGGCTCGCCGACCAAAACGTGGCGACCAAGGCCGTGCTTTCCGGGCTCGAAGACACCGACTTCAACGAAGCCATCACCCGCTTCCAGACTCTACAGACCGCGCTCCAGGCGAATTTGCAAACCACCCGCCGCCTCCTCGATCTCAACCTGTTGGACTTCTTACAGTGACGGCTTGTGCCACTGGCAGCTCGCTGCCAGTGCTTCTGAAAAAATCGGCCGACCACTCTCGGCTGTGGAACAGGGATTGCAATGGCAAAGATTGGAACGTGCAGACCTGCGAATGCGGCCCGGAAACGCGGCCAACGCGCAGAAATCTGTGCGCGACAGCGCAGGATTCTCCGGTGACTGCCCAGCCGGAGCGAAACAGATAATTACTCGCGGCATGGATGCCGCGATGTGGCGTGGCGCGGCTGCCTCGCCGGCCGTTTGGCAAAAAGCTCTTCGCGAGAGCTCAACTGCATCGGCCGAGGAAACGAAACAGTCGCCCGTAGAAATGGAGTTCGCAATGGATATCGCGACCACACGTTTTGGACGCCTGGAGGTCAACGAGGAACGAATCATTTCGTTCCCCAAGGGCCTGCTGGGCTTCCCACAGTATCAGCGCTATGCGCTGATCCAGACCGGAGAAGAAAACTACTTCTTCTGGTTGCAGTCGGTGGATGAGCCCACCCTCGCTTTCGTGGTGACCGATCCGGCAATCTTCTTCAAGGACTTTGACTTTGCCCTCAAGGAAGAGACCCAGCAGGAGATCGGCCTCACGGACGCAGGCTTTGCCCAGATCTTCGTGATCTGCAACAAGGTCGGCGACTGGCTCACCGGCAACCTTCAGGGACCCCTGGTGATCAACGCCCAAAACCGCGTTGGCAACCAGATCGTCATCAACGACAAGAAGTGGACCACTCGCCAGCCGCTCCTGCGTCTTGCGTCCGAGGTGCCACTCGCCAAGTCGGCCTGATGGCGAGGCTGGACGGCTGGAGGCCGAACAACAGGCAAAATCCTCAGGATTTGCCCGGTTTTTGCGGCCGACCGTCAGTTTCGCACCAAGGCACTGCATCCGCGGGCGTATAATGAACTGCCCGCACGATGCACGCGAGTTGGAATTCGCGACGTCGCGGGTTTGGATCCTTGTTCCAGGCCCCTTTGCCCAGGAAGGAGCCAGTATGCTGGTGCTGTCCCGTCAACGCGACGAGACGATCATGATCGGAGACGACATCGAGGTCACCGTGGTTGATATCCGCGGCGACAAGGTGCGTCTGGGGATTAATGCCCCTAAAGAGATCAGCGTCCATCGCAAAGAAGTGTATGACGCCATTCGCCGGGAAAACCGCGAAGCGGCGCAGGTAAAACCCGAGGATCTTTCGGGTCTTGGAAAGATCGCTCCCAAGAAAGAGCCCAAGAAGGAAGATAAGCCATAGAGTCAATCAGCCCGCGCCGCCCCCGGCGGCGCGGGTCGATTGCCTCAAGGGCGGCCTCCGTGCTGCCCGCCGGATTGGGAACGGATTTCTCCCGCCGGTCACTCGCCACAGCAATGGTTCCGGCTACTGGAACCGACGGACGCGCATCAGGGCGCTCCGAGCCAGCAATCATGGAGGATTGACATGGCCCGTATTAACACAAATGTCTCATCTCTCACCGCTCAGCGCGGTTTGGCCAAATCCCAGCGACTCCTCGGCGACACCCTTCAGCGCCTTTCAAGCGGCCTGAAGATCAATCGCGGCGCTGACGATCCCGCCGGCCTCATCGCCAGCGAAGGTCTGCGCAGCGAAATCGCCGGCCTCGGACAGGCCATCGACAACTCGAGCCGCGCCAGCAACGTCATCTCGACGGCCGAGGCCAATCTCGGCGAAATCGCTTCGCTCCTCACCAACGTCAAACAGTTGGTCGTCGAAGCCGCCAACAGCGGCGCCCTCTCGCAGGATGAAATCGCCGCCAATCAGTTGCAGATCGACTCCGCCATCGCCAGCATCACCCGTATCTCCAACACCGCCACCTTTGCCGGCCTCAAACTCCTCAACGGCAGCCTCGACTACATCACCAGCGGCGTCGCCACTTCGGCCATCACCGCCCTCCACGTCCACCAGGCCAACTTCGGCACCACCCCCTCCATGCCTGTGCAGATCGACGTGCTCACCTCCGCCAATACCGCCGCCCTCCAATTCCAGGGCAGCAGCATCGCCTCGTCGATCACCCTCGAAATCAGCGGCAACGAAGGCGTCGATGTCCTCACCTTCACCAGCGGCACCGCCGCCTCCGCCATCGCCTACGCCATCAACCGCATCACCGACTCAACCGGCGTCAGCGTCAATCTGATCAACAGCGCCGCTCCAACGTCCGGTATCGTCTTCCGCTCCACTGGTTATGGGTCCAAGAGCTACGTCTCCGTCCGCGTCCAATCCGGAACGTTCGCCACCGTCAACTCCGCCAACACCGCGGCCACCCGGGCCACGGGCGTCGATGCCGTCGCCACCATCAACGGCGCTCTCACCGTCGCCGATGGCCTGAATCTGAAGATGAACACCACCACCCTCGACCTGGAGCTGAGCCTCGACACCGCCTTTGGCACCGGCCAGACCGACTTCACCATCACCGGCGGCGGCGCCAAGTTCCAGCTCGGCCCCCAGGTCACCAGCAACCAGCAGGTCAGCCTCGGCATCCAGTCCGCCGCCGCCAGCAAGCTCGGCGACAGCGACGTCGGCTTCCTCAGCGACATCGTCACCGGCGGCAACGCCTCTCTGGCCAACGGCGGCGCAGCCGATGCCAGCAAGATCATCGAGCGCTCCATTCGTCAGGTCGCCGTCCTCCGCGGCCGCCTCGGCGCCTTCGAGCGCAACACGCTCGACACCAACATGAACAGCCTCAGCGTCGCCCTCGAAAACGTCACCGCCAGCGAAAGCATCATCCGCGACGCCGACTTCGCCGTGGAAACCTCCAACCTCACCCGTGCCCAGATCCTCACCCAGGCCGGAACCAGCGTTCTGGCCACCGCCAACTCAACCCCCCAAAGCGTTCTGTTGCTCCTACAACGCTAAATGTGCAGAAATCCAACGGACGAGTGGCAGGGGCAAATGTAACAATTTGCCCCTGTCTCTTTTGGTCCTGATATTTTCCCCGCTTTTTGCTCAAGTTTGTTCCTGTCTAATAAAACTCCTCCCCCACGTACTGACCCTCCCCAACCGCCTCCTTCTTCTCCAACCGAGCGCTCCGCGTGAATCGCTTATGACGATTTTGCAACCGGCGCGCATCTAAAGTCACCTCTCCATCCACACCGATAGCCCCAACAGTTCGTCAGGCTATTCCGCCGCATTTGAGCGGTGCCTGGCGCTCGGACTTGTTGCGAAGGAGATTGAGCCATGGGCGAAATGGGAAGCGAACGAAAAAAGCTTCCCGCAGGCTGCTGGGGAAACGTCCCCTGATTCACCAGCGAATGGCCTTCACTAAGGGAATGACACGCCGCACGGCCCGCAGAGCCGCACCGGCGTAAAACCACGCCGCGGGATGTTCCCGGGGCCAGTCACGGAAAGAAGAATCTATATGAGCAGAATAAACACAAACGTCCCCTCGCTGATCGCGCAGCGCGTGTTGCGCAAGAACAGTAACGCCCTTAATCGCAGCCTCGAGCGCCTCAGCACCGGCCTGCGGATCAACCGCGGTGCCGATAATCCGGCAGGTCTGATCGCCAGCGAAAATCTCCGCGCTGAGAAGGCCGGTATCAACCAGGCCATGAGCAACGCCGAGCGCGCCAGCAACGTCATCGGAACCGCCGAGGGCGGTCTGAGCGAAGTCAGCTCCCTGCTGAACGAGCTCCAGGCCCTCGTCAATCAGTCCGCCAGCACCGGCGGCCTGACCCAGGCGGAAATCGGCGCCAATCAGCTTCAGGTCGACTCGATCCTGAGCACCATCAACCGCCTCGCCGGCAGCACCGCCTTCCAGGGCACCAAGCTCCTGAACGGCAACTTCGCCTACACCACCAGCGGTGTCAGCGCGTCCAGTTTCGCCGACGTGCACATCAATGCAGCGCGGGTGCCCGACGGGGCTGCCGTCAACGTGGTCGTTGGCGTCACCGCCAGCGCGCAGACCGCCACTCTCGGCTACACCGGCGGCGACCTCTCGGCCACCAACGCGGTGACCATCGAAATCGCCGGCAACCGTGGCACCGCGCAGCTCTCGTTTGCTGGTAGCGCCACTGTCAGCGGCATCATCGCCGCCATCAACGCCGTCACCCTCAACACCGGCGTGAGCGCCATCGATTCCAGCGGTGATCTCGGGCTCTACAGCACCGAGTATGGCTCCAAGCAGTTTGTCAGCCTCACCACCCTCAGCGGCGCCTTCGCCGCCACGGCCGCAAAGGATTTCGGCCAGGATGCCAGTATCACCATCAACGGCGCGGCCGCGGAGGTCGATGGATTGTCGGCCACCTATCGCGCTGCCAACCTGGACGTCGAGATTCAGCTGAATCCCGCGTTCAATGTGGTCGGCAACGACAGCTTCTACATCACCGGCGGCGGCGCGGTCTTCGCGCTGGGCTCCAAGGTGACCGAGAACGACAAGGCCAGCATCGGCATCCAGTCTGTGAGCACCGGCAGCCTCGGCAACGCCGCCATCGGCTTCCTGAGCAGCCTCGGCAGCGGCCAGGCCAACTCGCTCACCAGCAGCAACCTGGTGACCTCGCAGAAGATCCTCGACAAGGCCACCCAACAGGTCAGCGAGCTTCGTGGCCGCCTGGGCGCCTTCGAGCGATTCACCGTCGGTTCGACGATCAACAGCCTTGGCGTCGCCCTCGAAAACGTCACGGCTGCCGACAGCGCCATCCGCGACACCGATTTCGCCGAGGAAACCGCGAATCTGACGCGAGCGCAGATTCTGGCCCAGGCCGCGACAACCGTCCTGGTCCAGGCCAACGCAAACCCTCAGCTCGCCCTGACCCTCCTGCGCGGGTAACAGGGCATATGCGACTGGTCCGCGATTAGCAGCCTGAATCTTTCGTTACAAGTCCAACCCCCGGCCGATCACGGCCGGGGGTTTTTTCTGCGCAGAAAAAAGCCCTCCGTCACATGGAAACGGAGGGCTGATCTTCGGCCATACGCCTCATGTATTTAGGCAGGCATTGTATGACCCTGGTTCGTGGTCACGATTGACTTGTCCTTGCTGTCAACCTTACCGTCGACGTTCAAGTCGGCATTGGCATTGAAACCGGTCTGACCGCTGCTCGTGCCCAGGGCATTGTTGACGATCGTCAGATCGCTCGCGTTAACCTTCCGGTCGCCGTTGGCATCGCCCGCCAGCTTGAAGAAATCGATGTTCTTCACCCCGCCGCCCGTGTCAATCGCCAGGCGATAGTTGCCATCGACCAGCGTGACATTGCTCAGATCGAGGTTGCCGGACTTCGTGCCTCCGTTCCAGGTGAACGTCGCCGCCGCCAGCGACAC